>JALHTS010000375.1 GCA_022865965.1 Ignavibacteriaceae bacterium | reverse complement strand
TAATTATTCTGCCAAATGCAGCTAATTATGAGATGAAAAATATAAATATGAGTATTGTTGATCATGATCATTCTGAATATTCAAGACAACTAATTAACAAATTTACATCTTCGGGATACTTTCAACTCACAAATGTTTCTGAATCTTACCAAGATGCTTTAGTGGTTATTGAAGAAGATAAAGCTGACCTGATAGTAGAAATTCCGCAAGGTTTTGAAAGGGATTTGATTAGAGATAATAAATCAAAGACAATGATTGTTGCTAATGCAATAAACGGACAAGCCTCAGGGCTTTCGGTTTCATATGCTAATTCAATCATACAGGATTTTAACAGTGATGTTAGAGCTGAGTGGATACAACCTCCAAGTGTCAATCCACAACCTATAATTGAAATTACCACAAGTAACTGGTTTAATCCTAAAATGAACTACAAATATTTTATGGTTCCTGGTGTTCTGGTTTTATTGGTAACATTAGTTGGATTTCTTTTAACTGCAATAAATATTGTTAAAGAAAAAGAAGACGGAACAATTGAACAATTAAATGTTTCTCCCATTAAAAAGTATCAATTTATTTTAGGCAAACTAATTCCCTTTTGGATTATTGGGAACATTGTACTTTCTATAGGATTTGGTATCAGCTACATTGTTTATGGAATCTTTCCAGCGGGCAATCCTCTTTTAATCTATTTGTTTGCCGCAGTGTATTTAATAGCACTGCTTGGATTTGGACTATTAGTTTCAACTTTTGCGGAAACACAGCAGCAGGCAATGTTTATTTCATATTTCTTTATGACAGTTTTTATTCTGCTAGGCGGATTGTTTGCACCAATCGAGAATATGCCAGGCTGGGCACGCATACTTGCTTACATGAATCCTGTAAGCTATTTTATTGAAGTGATGAGAATGATAGTTTTAAAAGGAAGCGGCTTTACAGATATCTTAAGATACCTTGGAATAATATCATTATTTGCAATTGGTTTTAATACGCTAGCAATTTTGAACTACAAAAAAACTGTTTAGTTGATTCTACGATTGATGAGAGTTGAATATTTATTCTAAAGCTCTATAAGGTTTAAGAGCAGGTAGGAATAAGAATAATAAGAAAAAATATAATATTTTGACGAATAAATAGCTCTAATCTCATAATCAATAAGTTTGTATTATTATAAACAGATATATTAACAATATAAAATCTGTTAAGTTTTTAATTCACGG
The DNA here is from genome assembly GCA_022865965.1 of Ignavibacteriaceae bacterium. Classification (GTDB taxonomy): domain Bacteria; phylum Bacteroidota; class Ignavibacteria; order Ignavibacteriales; family Ignavibacteriaceae; genus JAGXRK01. Next base: position 4,130 of record JALHTS010000375.1, on the reverse strand, counting down.
AAGGATTGAATAATTATGCAAATAATAGACTATGAATATAACGGACCAAACTGGGAATTTAGTAGTGTACAATTTCAAAAAATCAATTTAATTGTTGGGGACTCTGGAACCGGTAAAACTCGACTACTAAATACAATCTTCAATTTAGGAACTTATGTAGCACAGGGTAAATCGGGTGGTGAAGGCGAATGGAAAGTTTCGTTAAAAATTGAAAATAACATTTATCATTGGAACGTTTCCAAAGTAAAAGAAGGAAATGAAGTTGTAGTTAAAAATGAGCAATTGAAATTAAATGGAGCAACTATTCTTGAACGAGATGGAGATAAGTTTAACTTTGATAAATTCAAAAATTTGCCAAAGCTATCAAAAAATGAAATGTCTATTTATATACTCAAAGCAGAGGAACTGATTAAACCGATTTATGATGGTTTCTCTAGAATGCTAAGAAGAAGATTCTTTGATGACGATTTGAAGGAGAATTCTAAAATTATGTTTACTAATGAAAAGTCCTTAGGAATTTTCAATAAAACAAAAGATTTAGTTGAATTATATAATAAGAACTATGTATTAAATATAAGACTTTATGTATTGTCTAAATATTTCCCGAATATTTTTAAGAATATAGAAACATTTTATAGAGAAACCTTTGATTTTATTAGTGATGTTGCGATACGTGATAGTAAAGAATTTGAGTTAATGGAATTGCCTAGTGGGGCACCAATATTCTGCATTAAAGAAAGAAATATTGATAAATGGTTAAGATTAGACGAGTTATCTTCTGGAATGCAAAAAGTATTACTAATACTTACTGACGTCCTGTCACTTCCTAAAGGAAGCATTTATTTGTTGGATGAATATGAGAATTCTTTAGGACCAGGAGCGATTGATTTTTTACCTAATTTATTATCCTCAAAAGATATCGATTTACAAATAATATTTACGAGTCATCATCCTTATATAATCAGTCATATACCAGTTGATCATTGGTATGTAGCTCATCGAAATGGTTCACAAGTAAAATTTGAATATGGTGAGGAACTAGTAGAAAGGTATAAGGTATCAAGTCAGGAAAAATATATCCAATTATTAAATGATCCGTATTATAGTGAGGGAATAGAGTGAACGTTTATGTTGTTGTAGAGGGTGAAAAAGCAGCCAGAAAAATCTATAAAACTTGGATTCCAATTGTGAATCCCGAATTACAATATATTGACTACTTAAATCAACTTGAACAAAATAACTTTTTCATTTTAGCGGGATTTGGACAGTCACAGTTTTTAACCAATCAAATTGAGCATGCAATCAAAGACGTAAATAATTTGCCATTTGATAGATTAGTACTTGCAATTGATTCAGAAGATAAAAGTTTTCAAGACAAGCTTACTGAATTAACCGAACGTGTCGAAGGGATTGGATGTAATGTTCAGGTTATGTATGTAATTCAACATTTTTGTTTTGAAACCTGGTTATTAGGTAATAAACAAATATTTAGAAGAAAAACTAATGATGACGAGCTGCAAAAATTCAGAGCACTTTTTGATGTTCGTAATAATGACCCTGAATTATTACCTGCTAACGATGAAAGAACTTGGAATAGATCCCAATTTGCACTTCAATATCTTCGGGCTGGATTAAGAGATGTGCATCCTGCTAGTAGAGTATCTTATACTAAGAGGAACCCAGGAGTTATAGCAACTGAGGGATATTTCAGCCAAGTTAAAAAGCGTCATTTAGATGATCAACATATATTGAGCTTCAAAGGAATTTTAGAAGCTTTCATTTAACTACTTAAAAACCAAGAGCGGAGCTCAAACTAGTCTAATTAATTTCAAATAATATTCTTAACTATTTATTTAAAATTTTTCTAAATCTTCAAATTTCAATTGCGAAACTTTAAAATAAAAAAGCCGCTACGAAGAACGGCTTAATAAAGTCTATGTTAGAATTTTACTGCTGAATTCTCATCATCACACTGTTACCGGTCCTCATTGCAGTGTGAATCATTCCGTTTTCGTGTTTAACATCAACAAAATCCATTTGAGAAACTTCGATAACTATGTGTCAAGCATCAGATCCTGATAACATTTCCTGCAATCTTGTAGAAGTAACGGTTTAATTGCCAAGATTTGAATCCCGTTTCCAGTTACGGAGTTTTTTTCGGTTGATTATCTGACTTCTTTTTAGCCTTTTGTTCCTGTTTACTTTTCTTCTGTTTCTGCCCCTTGTTCTTATCTTTCTTGCCGCCTTTGTCTCCCATTGTGTACATCCTTTCTTGTTATCAATTATCTTCTCGCCGTATTAAAAAGGAAATTTGCGAGGTGTTTTTACGTTTCAAATTAAACTTAGTGATAATAGAGTATAAACTCAATTGTTTCCGTCGTAGATAACAATCTTTAGGAAATGTAACAATAAAAGGGATTCCAAACCCTATAACAGTTTATCAGCTTACCTGATCTATTATAAAAAGTTTACATAAGATTAATTTGCATTTAGTTATTTTACTGTAACAAATTTAAAGTAAATAAAAATGTCACGAATAAAAATAGAATTGCCTCCTAAATTTATATTCTCAACAGAAATTTCATTGAGGATTTCCGACATCAATTACGGCGGTCATCTCGGTAATGATTCCGTACTTTCAATTTTTCAGGAAGCAAGAATTAGATTTCTTAATCAATTCGGATATTCTGAAAAAAGTATTGAAGGCAGCAGCATAATTATGGTTGATGCCGCTATTCAATATAAATCGCAGGGATTTTATGGTGATGTATTAATCGTTGAACTATATGTTGATGATATTCATCGGAGCGGATGTGATTTAGTTTATCGTGCAACAAATAAAATTACCGGTAAAGAAATTGCACGAGGTAAAACGGGAATTGTTTTTTTTGATTATAAGAATAATAAACTTGTTTCCGTTCCCGAGGCATTTAAAAAACTTATTGAAGAACTGAACTCGTAAATCCGGCACAAATTTATCCACCGAGATGAATTACGCTAAAAGGAGAAATTAAACTTGATTGACAACATAATCTTCACAGCTAACACTGTAGCACCGGTTTTTATAATAGTTGCAATCGGCTATCTGTCAAAGCGAATAAAAATAATAAACGAGAACTTTGTAGATGTAACATCAAAGTTTGTGTTCAGCGTTTCCCTTCCGGCATTCATCTTCTTAAAAATCATTGATCTGGATTTATCCAAAGCCTTGGCTATTGATCAGATTATTTACATATACTCTGCAACAATTTTATCTTTCATTCTTATCTGGTTTATTTCAATTCCGTTTATAAAAAATGGTAAGGACAAAAGTTCTTTTATTCAGGGAGCATTCAGAGGAAATTTTGCGATAATCGGACTGGCAATTATATCCAATCTTTTGGGCAAAGAAGCACTTGGTGAAGCTACAATTATTCTTGCTTTCCTTTTACCGCTTTATAATGTGCTTGCTGTAATTGCATTAACCGTTCCGCAACGTAAAGAAAAGAAAATGAATATTAAGTCGACCATGATTGAAATTCTATTCAATCCTCTTATACTCTCTGTGATTTTTGCACTGCCATTTTCATATTTCAAATTAAAACTGCCGCCTCTAGCCGAACTCACCGGAACATTTCTCTCGGATCTTGCGCTTCCACTTGCACTAATTGGAATTGGCGGATCGTTAAATCTTGAGAACATTAAGAAAGCATCTAATCTTGCATTTTCATCATCATTCATAAAGCTTGTTGTTGTTCCGCTTGTGTTTACTGTTGGTGCTTACTTTTTCGGATACAGAGGAAAGGATTTGGGAATAATGTTTGTGCTGTTTGCTAGTCCCACTGCTATAGTTAGTTTCATAATGGCAGAAGCAATGGGTGCAAACTCAAAGCTTGCAGGAAATATTGTTCTGATTTCTACTCTTGGTTCTGTAGTTACCATCGCAATTGGAATTTTATTATTGAAAAGTTTTGGTTTGATTTAACACAAGAATTACATTGCGAATCTAAAATACCGGAAAATAAATATTTTTAATTCAAAAGGAGTTATTATGAAAGTTATAGTTGATCTTTGCGTTGTTCCAATTGGAGTTGGTGTTTCAGTTTCTAAGTACATTGCAGAATGTGAAAAAATTCTAAAAGATGCCAGAC
>JALHTS010000374.1 GCA_022865965.1 Ignavibacteriaceae bacterium | reverse complement strand
TTAATGTATGAATTATTTTATCTTCTAGTTCTTGTTTGCTTAATTGTGCCATTTTCTATTTGATAAGCTGAACTTGTTTCAGCTTCTTTAGTTTGTGTTTAAGATCCCGAAACAAGTTCGGGATGACGGTGATTATTCCGTTACAACTTTTTCGTTTTTGTTATGCAAAGCATTTATCATCGTATGCCATGCAAGCGATGCACACTTTACACGTGCAGGAAATTCTCTTACACCGCCAAACACTGCCAGTTTTCCGAGTTCATCTATATCGGGATTATCACCAAGCTTATCAGTTACTAATTCATGAAACTTGTTAAAGATCCTTTCAGCTTCCTCAACTGATTTACCTTTAAGCATAGATGTCATCAAAGAAGCAGATGCTTTTGATATTGCACAGCCGGAACCCTGGAACGAAATATCTTCAATTATTCCTTCATCATTTAATGAAAGAAAAACATTAATGTTATCGCCGCAAAGTGGATTGTATCCTTCTGCGTGATTTGTTGGATGATCAATAAGCCTGAAATTTCTTGGTGACTTATTATGATCCAGTATAACCTGCTGATAAAGTTCTCTTAATTCCTGATCCATTATCCGAATACCTCTAAAATTTTCTTCAATCCGTTAACCAGAACATCAACTTCTTCGATTGTGTTATACATTCCGAATGAGGCTCTAGAAGTTGCAGGAACACCATATCGGCGCATCAAAGGTTGGGTGCAATGATGTCCCGTACGAATTGCAACTCCTTCAAAATCCAAAAAAGTTCCAACATCATGCGGATGAACATTTTCAAAATGAAATGATAGCACACCAATTTTTTCTTTTGCCGTTCCGATTATCCTTAAGCCTGATAAATCCTGAACAGCTTTTGTTGCGTATTCAAGTAAAATATTTTCGTGATGTGAAATATTTTCAAGCCCTATTTTCTCAATATATTCAATCGCTGCACCTAACCCAATTGCACCTGCAATATCAGGAGTTCCGGCCTCAAACTTATGCGGAAGTTCATTGTAAGTTGTTTCTTCAAAAGTAACTTTTGAAATCATATCTCCGCCGCCCTGATACGGTGGCATAGCTTCGAGATAATTAACCTTTCCGTAGAGAACACCAATTCCAGTTGGTCCGTAAAGTTTGTGTCCGCTAAATGCCAAAAAATCACAATCAAGTTTTTGTACATCAATCTTTAAATGATTAACAGCTTGTGCAGCATCAAGCATAACAGGAATGTTGTAGCTATGTGCTAAGTCAATGATCTTTTTTACCGGATTAACTGTGCCGAGTGAGTTTGAAGCATAAACAACCGAAACAAACTTTGTCTTTTCATTTATTAACTTTTCAAATTCTTCAAAGATGAGTTCGCCTGCATCGTTAACCGGGATGACTCGAAGCTTTGCATTTTTTTCTGCACAAAGCATCTGCCACGGAACTATGTTGGAATGATGTTCCATAGTGGAGATGATAATTTCATCACCTTCTTTAATATTAGTCCGGCCATAAGTTGAAGCAACAAGATTTATAGATTCTGTTGTGCCCCGTGTAAAAATTATTTCATTCTTACCAAGAGCGTTAATAAAATTTTTAATAATAATTCGTGAACTTTCAAATGCTTCAGTAGCTTCCTGACTTAAAGCATGAACTCCGCGATGGATGTTAGCATTATACTTTTCGTAGTAGTTGTTAGTTTTGTCAATTACGTATTGCGGCTTTTGCGTGGTTGCTGCGTTATCAAGATAAACTAATGGTTTACCATGAACCATAATTTTTAGAATTGGAAAATCGTTTCTGATTTTCTGAACGTTATAAAGTTTTGAATAATTATCTTCGACAGCCGCATTTTTCGTATGCATTTTAAAACTTTCTATCCGTTAAATCTTTTGCTAATAATTTCTTCAAGATAATCTCTTAAAGCAGGAATTTTTATTGATGTTATTACGTCGCTTGCAAAAGCATGAATTAACATTGCTGTTGCAGATTCTTCACCAATTCCGCGGGACTTTAAATAAAATTTTGCTTCATCGTTTAACTTCCCGATTGTTGCGCCGTGTGAGCACTTAACGTCATCGGCAAAAATCTCAAGCTGGGGTTTTGTATTCATCACTGCATCATCTGAAAGGAGAATTGTGTTGTTCTGCTGAAATGCATTTGTTTTCTGTGCATCCTGTCTAACCATTACTTTTCCGTTAAATACACCTTTAGATTTATCCTGCAAAATTCCTTTGTAATGCTCGTGACTGCTGCAATGCGGTTTAGAGTGATCAATCATCGTGTGAGCATCAAAAAGCTGCTCGCTGTCAATCATAAACAAACCGTTAAGCATGCACTCGCTGCCTTCATCATTAAATCGTGCATTAAAATCATTGCGGGAAATTTCCGCACCGTGTGAAATTAAATGTGACGAAAAATTACTGCTTCGTTCCTGGTCAACTTCCATTCTTGCTATGTGAAAAGCTTTCTTACTCTCTTCCTGAAGTTTAATATGATCAACGGTAGCATTTTCATCAGCAACAATTTCAGTAACAGAATTTGTGAAGTAAACAGAATCTTCATCAGAAATAAAGTGTTCGATAATAGTTACCTGAGAATTTTTTCCTGTAACAAAAAGATTTCTTGGTTGGGTTATAACCTTTTCATTTCCAGACTTCGTTAAAAATATGATATGAATTGGATCCTCAACAACTTTTCCATCTGGTACATAAACAAAAGCGCCGTCCTTTGTAAAAGCAGAACTTAATGTGGTAAAGAAATAATTTTCATTCTCAGCGTATTTGCCAAGATGTTTTTTTGCAACCGGGTTATTATTCTTTATTGCATCTGCAAGACTTCCAATTTCAACACCTTTAGGAATATCAATCAGTTTTGATAATTCAGGTGAGAATACTCCATTTACAAAAACGATTAAGCTGTGTTCCATCTTATCAAAAAGAAATTTGTTTATCAGTTCTTGAGAAACATCTGCCTTAATAGGAATAGGGGAGAAGTTATGCTTTAGCAATGGTGAGATGTTAGTGTATTTCCACTCTTCATCTTTTTGTGTTGGAATACTAAGTGTACCGAATTTGCTGATTGCATTTTTTCTTACTTTATGGAAATCAGAAGATTTCTCTCCGTTCAAAGATTTTTCAAAATCATTGAACTTACTGATGTACCATTCTTTAATATCTATTGTTTTATCCATTTTTAATTTCTTTCAAACTAACTTTCTGCTATTTGTCATTCCCACGAAAGTGGGAATCTACTTCATTAATCATTTGGATTCCCGCTTTCGCGGGAATGACAGTCTTTATTAAACCACAGCCTCGGCAGTATCACTTTTAACCCAATCATATCCTTTTTCTTCAAGCTCAAGTGCCAGGTCTTTCCCGCCTGATTTTACAATCTTGCCTTTGTAAAGAACATGAACAAAATCAGGAATGATATAATCAAGTAGTCTCTGATAATGT
>JALHTS010000373.1 GCA_022865965.1 Ignavibacteriaceae bacterium | reverse complement strand
TCTGCACGAAATAAAAACCGCTTTGTTGTTCAACCGTTACAACATTAAAGAAAGACATGGCAAAGGAGTTCTTGTTACTTCAGTTAATGAAATACGAGGATTGCGATTTAAGTATTTGTTCCTGGGCGGAATGGTTGATGGGGAATTTCCAACTCGATATCAACCTGCAATTTTCTTTTCGGGCGAACACAGAAAACGAAGAGATGAACGTCGTCATCTTCTAGAAGAAAGATACAGATTCTATCAGGCAATGTGTGTTCCTGAAAAATGCTTATATGTTACTTATCCTTTAAAAGGGGATAAGAAAGAGTTAACTGAATCATCTTTTGTAACTGATCTGGAAAAACTTTTTTATGTTGAAAATAAATCTGAAAATGATTTTAAAAATTTTATCGGTTCAAAGGAAGAATTATTCAAAGCATTTGGTAAAAGTGAATTGGAAGATCCTTCAGGATTGTTAAACTCGGATGAAATTAGTGAAGCGATTAAAATAGATTCGCTTCGCAAGAATGAAGCTTTTGCAGAATCGCCTTATACCGGATACATAAATGAAAATATCAGCAATGAAGCAAAAAACAAGTTATTATCATTTAAAAAGAGAGAATTTTCCGCATCGCAGCTTGAAGAATATGCAAAATGTCCATTCCGATATTTTGTTAACAGAGTTTTGTCTCTCGAAACGATTGAAGAACCCACTGAAGAAATTGAAGCATTTGAAATAGGAAGTCTGGTTCATTCGATATTTTATAAGTTTTACTCTGAGATACATAAAAAAGGAATTGAGCTGAATGGTTGTTCGGATAAAGAATTTAAAGACGCAGAAAAATTACTGTTTAAAATTGCTGAAGAAAAAGTAAACAAAATTAAATTCGTTTCACCAGCATCTTTTTTTGAAAGGGAGAAAATCTTTGGCATCAATGGTAAAAAAGAAAATTCCATATTATATCATTTTCTGTTAACTGAAAGAGAATCGGAAGAAGGATTTATCCCCGAATATTTTGAATATGCTTTCGGAAATATTGCGAATAAAAGTCCCGTTTCGAGTATAGAATTTGACGGAATAAAGCTTCGCGGTAAAGTTGACAGAATCGATTTAAATAAAAATGATAAAACATTTAAAGTTGTTGATTATAAACTTGGTGGAAAGAAACCATCCAAGGACGATCTTTCAAAAGGAATATCATTGCAACTGCCTTTGTATATGTATGCTTCAAAAATTTTGATTCAAGCAGAACACAATGAAGAATATTACCCATTTGCTGCAGAAATTTATTCATTAAAACTTACTCAAAAAGATTTCGGAAGAAAAACGATAAGCATTTCTTCATCAAGAAAAATGGATCATGATGAAAGAATTGAAATGAATGAAAACATTGTAAAAATTGCAATTGAATCCATTGTCAAATATGTAAATCTAATTGCTAGTGGAGATTTCAGACTTTCACAGCTTGAAGGTCGTGAAACTAAGGTCTGTGTTTATTGCGAGTTTAAATCTATTTGCAGAATTCAGGAAGTATCATAACATCAAAAAAGTATGAATTAATTCATTGATTGCACATAATTTCATTCTAATTTTAGTTTAGAAAAACTGTTCGCTAAAAATATGTTCAAAAAATTATTAGTTCTCGTTTTAGCATTATCTGTTATGAGTGTTTACTCTCAGGATGGTGCTCACTTATGCAGTCAATCTAAGATTGAAAGATTTTTACGGTTGCAGAAAATCAGTGAAATAAATTATCCGGGCGATTCTAAAATTGATGTTACTTATTATAAACTTGATCTAAAAATAACCTACGCACCAAATTATTTGTCCGGTAACGTAACGGTAAATGCAAAAGTAGATTCATCTTCCATTAACACAGTCTATCTTGATTTAACGACGGTACTCACAGTTGATTCAGTTTTATTATTCGGGTCATCAACATCTTTTACTCACTTAGATAATAAAATAACTATCGCACTTGATAGAAATTATTCTTTAGGAGAAGCACTTTCACTCCAAATATTTTACCAAGGCGTTCCGCCAAGAACAGGATTCGGCAGTTTTACTTTTGATCAGCATAACGGGCAGCCTATTATCTGTTCGTTGAGCGAACCTTACGGTACAAAAGATTGGTGGCCATGTAAAGATACGCCTGCGGATAAACCAGACTCTGCAGATATTTGGATTACAGTCGATACCAGTTTAATTCCCGTTTCTAATGGAAAATTAATTGAAATTGTTAATAACGGTGATGGAACTCATACCTACAAATGGAAAAGCAGTTACCCGATTGCGCAATATCTTATCTCGCTGGCAATTTCAAATTATGTCGAATATGTAAACTATTATGTTCACTCACCGACTGATTCAATGCCGATAACAAATTATATTTACCCGGAATCTTTTACTACAGCTAAACCACAAGTTGATAAAACTCCACTTATGATTTCAATTTTTGCTGAGCATTATGGTGAATATCCATTCCTTGATGAAAAATACGGACATGCACAATTTAGCTGGAGTGGAGGAATGGAACATCAAACAATTTCTTCAATGGGTGCATGGTATGACGGAATAATTGCTCACGAGCTTGCTCATATGTGGTATGGTGATTTAATTACTTGTAAAGACTGGCATCACATCTGGCTGAATGAAGGTTTTGCTACTTTTTCTGAATCCTTATATCTCGAAGCTACACAGGGAAGTACAGCATATAATAATGAGATAAACAAAAGAATGGATAATGCAAAAATTGCAGTAGGTTCAATCTATGTTCAGGATATTACAGATTTCTGGGAAATTTTTAACTATGCTCGTTCTTATGCAAAAGGAGCTGTTGTTTTACATATGTTAAGAGGTATTGTTGGTGATGAAACTTTTTATAACATATTGAGAACATATTCATACCATCCTTCTGTTGCTTATGGAGTTGCAATTACTGAAGATTTTCAGGCAATTGCAGAGAGTATTTACGGTTCATCTTTAGATTATTTTTTTCAGGAATGGATTTACGGCGAAAACTTTCCGCAATACACTATAATTTGGAATAAATATGATTTAGGTTCCAATCACTGGAATCTTTCATTAAGAATAATTCAACAAGTAAATACAAATCCATCATTCTTTACAATGCCGGTTCAGATTAAAATAAATTGTGCGGTTGGCGATACACTAGTAACTCTTTTTAACAATGTGCAAAGCCAGAATTTTGATATAACAATTGAAGGCGAACCACTATCAATAAGTTTCGATCCGAGCAATAAGATTCTCGATACTGTTTTAGCAATTGTACACGGAGTTGTGGGAGACATCAATCTCAATACATTTTCACTTGAACAGAATTATCCAAATCCGTTTAATCCCACAACTAAAATAAGATATAACATTCCTTTTGTAGAGATGGTACCTTTAAAGTTTTCAAAAGTAACCTTAAATGTTTACGATATACTGGGCAATGAAGTTGCAACTTTAGTTAACGAGGAAAAACTGCCAGGTATTTACGAAGTTGAGTTTAATGCCGAAAGACTTGGTTCAGGAGTTTATTTCTACATATTACGCGCTGGGAATTATACATCAACTAAGAAGATGGTATTAATCAAGTAATCCCACCGCTTGACATACAGGCATCTTATTTTTATTTTTGCGTTGCCACTGTCCTCAATTGAGGGACGGTGGCAATTTTTTTTAAATCATTCAACAACAAACAGAGTTTTGTTATGTCCGGTAAAAATTTCGTCTATTTGACAAGAGAACGATTGATAGAACTT
>JALHTS010000372.1 GCA_022865965.1 Ignavibacteriaceae bacterium | reverse complement strand
TTATGATGAACTGTTGGAAATTTTCTGGAAGACTCACGACCCAACAACATTAAACAAACAGGGAAATGATGTCGGCACACAATATCGTTCAATTATCTTTTATCATAACGAAGAACAGAAACAAAAAGCGGAATACTATATGAAGAAATTAGAAGAAGAGAAAATCTGGAATGCTCCTATAGTAACGGAAATATCTCCGCTTACAAAATTCTACAAGGCAGAAAAGTATCATCAGGATTATTATGAGAATAATCCATCTCAGGGATATTGTTCCTTTGTAATAACCCCAAAAGTTGAAAAGTTTGAGAAAGTATTTAAGGATAAGTTGAAGAAGTAGGGCGTTGGATGTAGGGTTTTGTGAAAGAAATAGTCGTGGTTTCCTTTTCCCGCAAAGCGATATTTCGCAGCACCTAGCTAAACCATTGCTTTAACCATTTTCACAGAATTATTCACACTCAATTTTAAGAATAAATACTCCGTCCATCTCCAAAATAATTTTCATAAATGTGTTCATAAACTCTGTCACATTTACTCTGAAAGATATCGGGCGAATAAACAGTTGGTAATCCCTTGTCAAGAATCTGTTGAATTGTTAACTGAACATTAGCTCTTGTTTGCTGACGTTTTCTCCAATCTAAAACAAGTCTGCTTGCTTTGAGTGTAACCAATAGTTCCTTTGCTGCGGATTTTACTTTATTTTTTTCCTTCGCTGAAAGTTTTGGCTGTTTTAACAAATCAAATATTGCTAATTCCTCTTCAGTTAAATTTTCTTTGATTGATCTTTGGTCTTCTTCATTCAATTCTTTTGCAAACTTCATTAGTTTATCAAAAAATTGTTCAACATTTATTGTGCCTGAATTATATTCATCAATCATTTCCTGTAACATCTCCGCGTAATTAACTCTGTGCTTATTCATCATCACCATACCAAATACTTTTGCTTTAAGTGCATTTTTTAGTCTTTCCGCTTGCGTATTTTTTCTTGACTTCTCAAACATTTTTTTAAGAGACTCAAAATCAATCTTACTTAGATCAAGTGGTTTAGTATCACTAATAATATATTGTTCAGCCTTAACCGATTCATCCAAAACATCTTCCACTTTTTTCATTACTTGGCTGATATCAACTGGTCCTTCAAAGGATCTCATCTTATCAGCAATGACTTTTATAAGTCTAACTATCTGTTGAAACTCAGAGACTTTTGGATCTGGCAGGATGGCTTTAAATATTACATAAACAGCATTAGCAAGATTCAGATAATTAGATTTTGTAGAATCATTTTCAAGTAGTTTATCAACTGCATCGCCAATCATTCTGATATTATTCAATGCACCAGCATCAATGATGGCATATAAATCAACTTCTTTACTTAGACAGAAATTTTTTAGCTCTGATAACTTATTTCTTAAATCTTTTATCAGTTCATCTTTTGGTTTTACAGGTAAAGCTCCTTCACGGTCTCTTCCACCAATACCATAAATAGCTAATGCTTTCTGCAAGTTTCTGAATACACCTATGTAATCGACAATCAATCCATTCGGTTTTTCCTTAAATACTCTGTTAGCTCTTGCGATAGTCTGCATTAGAGTATGATTCTTCATCGGTTTATCTAAATATATTGTAGAAACAGATGGAGCATCAAACCCGGTCATCCACATCGCACAAACAAATACTAAACGGAATGGATTATCAGGATCCTTGAATTTTTCATCCAAGTCTTCTTTAACCATTCTTCTTCTATGAGTTTCAATATCTAATCCAAGTTTTCTGAATTTATCAATCTCATTCTGTTCCGGACTCACTACGACAGTCATATCAGTTTCTTTAAGATAATTTAACTGAACTTGATCGAGTTCTTTTTCTTTTTCATCCCTTGCTAACTGCATAACAGATTCCAACTCTTTGATCTCCAAATCCCAAAGAGCTTTTACTTTCTGATACATTTTAACTGCGGTTGGTTTATCAATACAGACAACCATTCCCTTTCCCCTGAAACCACGACTTATAAAATGCTCAACAATATCTTCTGCAACTCTATTTAATCTATCATCGCGTGTAATTAAATGATATTCCCTTGCAAATTCTCTTTCTAATCTATTCTCCTCTTCTGGGGTTAGTTCTGCTTTTTCTACTATGTCCTGAATCTTTTCATTAAATAAATCTTTATCCTCAAGCTGTAACTCCGGTATTCTGTTTTCATAATAAAGTGGAACAGTAGCATTATCATCTACCGATTGCCTGAAATCGTATACGCTTATATAATCTCCGAAAGTCTCTTTTGTTTTCTCTTCTCCAACAATCAGCGGTGTTCCAGTAAATGCAATGAACGCAGCATTGGGTAAAGCTGAACGCATATTAAGAGCCAGAGTATCATATTGCGAACGGTGAGCTTCATCAGTAATAACAATTATATCAGAGCGGTCCGATAGAACTTCTAAATTTTCACCAGTATTTAATCCAAATTTGTGAATAAGAGTAAAAATATTGCGGTGGTTTTCTTTTAATAGTTGTCTGAGATGATTTCTACTTTCCGCGTGAACTTCAATTTCTGTTACTGCCCCACAGCTTAAAAAGTTTTTATATATCTGAACATCAAGCTCTTTGCGATCCGTAACTATAATGAAGGTGTAGTTGCCACCAAATTTTCTTAATATTTTCTGAGAGAAGAATATCATCGAAAAGCTTTTACCGCTGCCTTGCGTATGCCAGAATACCCCCAACCTTCCTTTATTTTTTTCTATCTGTCGAAATTGTTCTATGGCATTGTTAACACCCAGATATTGATGATTCTTTGAAAATATTTTTATCTGCTTGCCACCAGTATCCTGAAATAGTATAAAGTTTTCCAAAAGATCAAGAAACTTTTTCTTTTCACAAGTTCCCTTGATGATTGTATCTAGTGATACAACTCCTTGTTCCCCCTCAGAGTTTATTTTTTTCCATTCTGCAAAGTGTTCCCAATCCAAGGTTAATGTCCCAACTTTACTTTCTGAGCCATTAGATAATATTACGAAGGCGTTAAACCAGAATATTTGCGGAATAGTATCTTTATAATCTTTTAGATTATCGTAGTATGCATTTTCAAGCTTTCTGTGAGTGCCCTTTAATTCTATTAAAATAAGAGGAAGACCATTTACAAAGCCAATAAGATCAGGTCTGCGTTTGTATAAATCTCCTGTTACCCAAAACTGAGAAGCTAAAAAGAAATCGTTCTCATCCGGATTTTCGAAATCTATAACCTTTACTACTTCTTCAACTTCTTCATCTCCGCCTTTGGCGGATTTATTACGATAGGAGACTTTTACTCCTTCTTTTATCAGCTTGTAAAATTCTTTATTTGCAACAGCAGGATTTAGAATAGATCTATCTGAAATAATGATTTCAATTGCCTTATTGATTGCTTCCTGTGGTAGTTTAGGATTTAGATTTACTAATGCAGGTTTTAGTCTTGACATAAGAACAACATCTGAAGATGTTTCTCTGCCAAGTGTGGAGTTCTGACCAAATGTTTCATCGAAACAGTTGAGATATGAATAACCGAGAGATTTGAAAATCTCTATGGCTGGTTTCTCGATTAAACTATCTTCTGAATATTCGTTAAACATTTATTACCCCAAATTAGAATGCCCATTTTTCATTTATCATAAATTCTTGAAAGCTCATATATTTGAGATCGTATTCTTGGCATATATTAGGAATTTTGTGTGCGTGTTCTTTATAAATTTCAAGAGTGACGACTATTAAATCATTTACTTGGGCTTTCGCTATTACAAATGGATCAGCTACCGGGGAGCCGCCACTAAAATTAGCATTTCTTACAAGTTCTTTATGTTTTGAAAGTATTTCGGTTACAACTTGAAATTCATCTGGGTTTGGTATTTCAAAAATATCTTTATTTTGTTTAGCCCAATCAGAAATGATATCACTTCCATTCAATAATTCATTATATACTTCTTTAACTGAAATAATATCTCTTTGTTCGGCCATTTTATTTAATTCATTCCAATAACTCTTAAAAATATCAGGGAAGTAATATCTAGAGTCAATAAAAGGTCCGGTATCAAAAACATATTTCATTAAGCATATACCTCTGCTTCTATTCGTGGCAGATTTGTAAACTTCATACCCAAATAATTTGAAACCTGAAGATCGTTCAGAAATCCTTTTTTATACGAATCAATCACGGTAAAAATATAGCTTTTACCCAAAGCACTAATTTTATTTATATAATAATCACCACCGCTTTGCTTTTTGTTTCGAAACTCATCATCCCATTTCTTTTTTAACATTAAATAATCTTTACGCTCTGCATATCCCAGAAAAATCATTTTAAGGGTTATTACTTCCCTGCTAACAGAATAATCATTAGCAATTCTACTTATTGATTGTTCATCCCACGATTTAAGAAAATCCCTATTTTTTTCTACAAACTCTTCTCCTGGAACAAGTATTTCTGAAGCAATGTAATTACAAAAAATTTCAACAGGATCGCTTTGATATAGCGTAGGTAGCACTTCCTTATAAATATCATCTGAATTTAATAGAATGTGGACTAGTTCGTGGAATAGAGTAAATATTTTAGAGCTGATTGAATCACTACTATTTACAATGATAATAGGGAACTCCTCATCAAGAAGACAAAATCCTCTGTCCCCTTCTAATTGAAGTTGAAATAAAAATATACCTTTTTGCTCTAATACATCGCGATAATAATTAAATGCCTGATAATTGTTTCTAAAACTTTTCTGCTTATCATAATTTATAAGGAGCTTTTCTCTTAACTCTTTAGAAACTTTGATAGGATTATTTCTCAAACTAATCTTGTATAATTTGAAAAGTGAGATAGGTGAGGGATTTTTCTTATAGAGTTCGTACAGAGCAGACCTATAAAAATCAGCTCTCTTTATTGCAATTCTTGTTTTATAACTGGTTGCTTGTAATAAATACTCCGGAATTGTTCTAAATTTCTTTTTTATTGATAAATTTCTAGGGACCTCAGATAAAAAGAATGAAGCTAACGGAAGCTTTAATATTTTATAGGCAATTTTTTCAAGTTGGATATAGGTTGGAACCGATTCTCCCTCAAGCCATTCCTTAACCTTTTCAGGTTTTACTTTAACTTTTTGAGCAAAATCTTGCGGACTTAAATTCAGATCTTTAAGTGCCCATTCTAAAATGTCCGGGTTTATCGGCGCTCTTATTATTTTGCTCATACTCTAAAATAATATTTTATCAACTTAACTACTTAAAGTTAAGAAAATATTCTCAAGTGTTTTTCAAACCTCAACCTCCCCACTCATTAATTTAGGTAAGAGTAAATCACGTGTTTTACAGAGATTATGGTTTTTAAGTTCTAGCATATCTATCAATGGGTGTATTTGTTCTACTTTTTCACCAAACTGTTTTATTAAATTATTGGAAGGGACTAAAACCTGAACTTTAATAAAGGATGAAATTGTTAATTGGGGTAGAGCTGCTCCTCCTTTTCGTGAAATCATCTCATGCTGTCCCATATCGGATTTAAGATAATAACCAAGGTAGAAAATGTTAATTGCATTATTTCCATTAAGACGAATTAACTGTGCATTGATATTTGAATTGATGAATTTATTATTAATAAATACACAATGCCCAATTTCCCCTCGATTTACAATCAGCAAGTCATTCCTTTTTAGATGTCCTTTTTTAAGTAGTGCGTGCTTTGTTTCAGATATGTATCGAATACCGTCGAAACTAATTCTATTGTTAGAAAAATTTTTTGGACTAATAAATGGGATCCCCTGTTCTACAAAATCTTTTGCTCTTGGATATTTTGCGGAATAGTTGCCATCGGATAGGTCTAAATCCAAATCCTCAATGTTTATATACTCCCACCCCTCTGGAATTTTACCAATCGAACTATCAACTAACTTTACTTTTTCGTGACCAGGAAAGCGGAAGTTTACAAACCACTCTTTATAAATAGCTTGTGTCATCTCTTCTAAAATTTTTATTCGGCAGGTGTTGTTCTCTATTAAATCATCATACGCAGAAAGTATTGAGGCGATTTTTTGTTGGATACTTAGTTCTTTGTGATAATATATTTTGAATTTTCTTAAAGTATCCAATCCAACGAAAGGTTGAGCTGAGCCAGTGCGAGCATTTTTTATTTCAGACTGAAACCTAGGACTAATGACATAATAGTATAGATACCTATCATTTATCACATTTGGATTCGGTTTGAACAATGCTACATTTTTTATGCTAAATTCTTTCCTCGCCTTAATGAAAGCTGCTTCTCCAAGAGATGCGCCAATATGTGCAAATAGCGTATCACCATACTCTGGTTTTGATCTAGAAATTACTTTTATATGATCATTAATACTTATTCTATCAGCTGATTCAAAATCTATTATCCCACCCACAATCTCTTTTGCTTTAACTAATGGCACACCTTCCTCAATTACTTTTGGAGTATCGTGTGTTCCATCTGTAACTAGTGTGCAAACATCTTTAAATGTAGAAGTAGATAAGACCATTCTCATTTATTTAACATTTCAATAATATTATCATTTATCTTTTCTTCTAATTCCATTGCTTCTGCATTTAATACTTCAAGCTCTTCATTTAACTCTTCCAGCTTTTCATAAAAATCAAAATCATCTGCTGCTTTTTCTATTACGCCAACATACCTACCAGGATTGATAGAGTAATTCTGTTCTTTTATCTCTTCAAGTGTTGCAACCTTACATAAACCGGAGATGTCTGCGTACTTATTCTTAGGAAAGTTATTCTTCCATTCATCTTTCATTTCGCCTAGAGAAGAAAGATCAACTTCCTCTTCTCTATAAAGTCTTGCAATGTTAGCAATAAATTGTATTTGTACCGGGGTATATTCTCTATGTGCTCTATCTACCTGTGTAAAAATATTTCGTGCATCAATAAATAATACCTTGCCTTTTCTTTTAGTTTTAATTTTCCCTTTGTCTAAAAACCATAACGTGCAGGGCAGCGTAACAGTGTAAAAGAAATTAGATGAAACAGAAATCATTACATCAATGCCATTATCATCAACCAAAGCCTTTCGAATGTCTTGCTCACTTTGTCTTGCATCGCTTGCAGAGTTCGCCATCACAAATCCTGCCCTGCCATTTTCATTCAGTGTAGACCAGAAAAGTTGTATCCACAAATAATTTCCATTATCTGTACGTGGTAATCCATAACAAAATCTTTTATCGGTTTTAATTTTTTCTTTATCAATTCCATTTACATTAAAAGGAGGATTAGCAAGAACAAAATCAAATTTGCCTAAAGACTTGTGGACATCTTCATAATAAGTGTTGCCCTGTTTTACATCACCCTCAAGTCCGTGGACAGCAAGGTTCATTTTACAAAGACGAATAGTTTCAGCTTGTTTCTCTTCACCGTAAATAGATATTGCACTGCTGGGATTCTTCTTATGTTCTGCAACAAACTTTGCACTTTGCACAAACATACCGCCACTTCCGCACGCAGGATCTAAAATCTTTCCCTTAAATGGTTCGAGTATTTCAACAATAAGCTTTACAATAGAAGTCGGAGTAAAGAACTCGCCGCCCTTTTGCCCCTCTGCCATTGCAAACTCGCCAAGGAAATATTCATAAATTTTTCCAAATACATCACCTTCAACATCCATAGGGATGCCGGCAAAGTTTCTTACCAATGCAACAAGAACATCATTTTCAAACTGCGTATAATTTTTTGGTAATACTCCAGCAAGGTTTGTGTTCTCTTCTTCAATAAGTTTCATTGCAGCATTAACAGCACTGCCAATGTTGCTGCCTTCTGGTAGACTTAGTAAATAATTATAACTTGCTTTTTCAGGAATGTATAGAACACCCTTTGCCTGGTAGTTAAGCTTTCCAATTTTCGCTCTTCCGCCTTTAGATTCTTTTTCAAGTTTTTCTTTTGCATTTGAAAATTTGAAATCAGCATACTTAAGAAATATTAAACCAAGCACGGGAGTTGAGTATTCAGAAGATTTTAGTCCGGAGTTAGCACGAAGCTGATCAGCAGCTTCCCAGAGACGTTTTTCGAGATCAGAGTTGTTAGAGGGCATAAAGATTATATAATGATTTTGTGTTTTGAATTTTGATTTTCAAGCACCAACTCACCACCCCCAAAAGTAAGAATTTAGAAGGGAGTGTAATGTTTTCAACCGATAGCAATACACTTTCAAATAGGATCGTACTAAAAATATGAAAAGTATTTATTTAAGTCTAACTTAATTGCCGTTATGCAATTGTTAATGCATCTCTCCCCACATTTTTTCACCGGCTTCAATTTTTAACTTTAAGTAATTATCCTTTGGCGGAAGGGGACAGGTTGCAAACTTCGTAAACACACAAGGAGGATTATATGCTTTGTTAAAATCTAAAATAATTTTTCCCGTTGAGTCGGGTTTATCAACATACATAAACCTTCCTGCACCGTAGGTTTCTTCTCCGCTTGTTTCATCTGCAAAAATCAGGAACAATCTTTTTCCGCTGTCAATTGCATCTATTCTGTATTCCTTTCCGTCCTTAGAAAAAACAACTGCGCCGGGACAATTTTCTTCTTCAACGGTTCCAATTATATCAGGAATTAGAATTTTCTTCGGTGGATCATAAGGTTCAAATGTCGCTTCAATTTTCCATTCATCATTTACAGGAAATCTTTCAATCCTCGTAAAGTCCACTAAATTGGCATTAAGATCGCGAAGACGAATTCCAAATCCTTTTTTCCTTTTGATAACGTTCCATCGAAGCGAACCTGTTTGAAGCAAGGTTGGATTTCCTGTAAGATCATGCTCAAGCGTTAGTTCTGTTACAGCCGTTCCATTGTTTGTGACATTTACATCGGGATTTATTCTTATTGTTACAATAGAATCTTTTAGAAACATTGTACCAATAAATTTCGGTCCGGCTGGAAAAATAATATCATTCTCTTTTGAGGAACCGATTTTGTTCTCGCCTTCTTTTAGCCAGAATAATCCAGCGAGATTAAGCCAGCCGTTTTCTTCCCTTAATCGTTCAACTCTTTTTTGATCCCATTCTTCAATTTCTTTGATGTACTCTGGATCTGCATTTGGTTTTTGTGTACAGGAAGCAAAAACAAGTAATGCAAAAAG
>JALHTS010000371.1 GCA_022865965.1 Ignavibacteriaceae bacterium | reverse complement strand
CTACTGACGTATCCAAACTTATTTTGTTTCTTTATGAATAGTATGCTTCTTATCCCAGCGGCAATATTTTTTAAATTCAACTCTGCCGGGATGAAGTCTTTTATTTTTAGTAGTAGTGTAATTTCTTCTTTTACACTCTGTACATTCTAAAGTTATGATATCTCTCATAAGTTTACTCTTATTTCTTTTAAGCTAACGATCCCGATTTTTATCGGGATGACTTCATTCTCATAATTTTAAAAAATTCTTTTGATCTAACGATCCCGATTTTATCGGGATGACCTTATCCTTATTAATCAAAAATTTCTTTTTGAGCTGACGACCGGGATTGAACCGGTGACCTCATCCTTACCAAGGATGTGCTCTACCAACTGAGCTACGTCAGCCTGATAGACAAAATTTAGTGCAAAAAAAATCCCTTAAATTATATAGGGATATTTTATTCAGAATTTTTCCCAGCAATGAAGAAAAAACAACAGGCTGAGCGGGAGACGGGATTCGAACCCGCGACCAACAGCTTGGAAGGCTGTGACTCTAGCCAACTGAGTTACTCCCGCAATTTAAGCATTTTTTGAATGAACCGATTAAAATACGTGGGCGGCGAGGGATTCGAACCCCCAAAGGCGCTTGCCAACGGATTTACAGTCCGCCCCGGCTCTCCAACTCCGGCGTCCGCCCAAATTTTTCAAACGAGCACCAAAAATAATTTTAATCAACTAAAAATGCAAATTTTCGGGATAACAAACATAAACAAATGATTTGAAATTACAAATCAATGTTTCCACAATTCTCTATCAAGACTTCGGTATTGAATTGCTTCACTTAGGTGTTGCGGTTGGATGGTTTCGGATTTTTCAAGATCAGCTATTGTTCGGCTAACTTTTAGTATTCTATCATACGCTCTGGCTGATAAACCAAGTTTCGTCATTGCCATTTTCAACAAATCTTCTCCCGTCGAATCAAGTTTACAGAACATTCTTACTTCTTTTGAGCCCATATCGCCATTACTGAAGACATACTTCATTTCTTTGAATCTATTCAATTGAATGTCTCTTGCAGAAATCACCCTTTCTCTAATACTTGATGACTTCTCACTTTCTCCCTTTGAGCTTAATTCCTTGAATTTTACAGCAGGAACCTCAATGTGAATATCTATTCTATCCAGCAAAGGACCTGATATTTTTGCCATATATCGTTGAATTTGCGGCGGAGTACAGGTACATTCTTTTGTCGGATCAGTGAAATATCCGCATGGACAAGGATTCATTGCTGCGGCCAACATAAAATTTGCAGGAAATTCCAAAGAAAGCTTAGATCTGCTCACCGTTACACGGGCATCTTCAAGTGGTTGTCTTAACACTTCAAGCACATTTTTCTTGAATTCCGGTAATTCATCAAGGAATAATACACCGTGATGGGCAAATGATACTTCTCCCGGACGAGGAAAAGAGCCGCCACCAACTAACGCTGCATCAGAAATTGTGTGATGCGGACTTCTAAATGGTCTTTCGGTTACTAATGCAATATCTTTTTGAAGAATTCCTGCAATAGAATGAATTTTGGTGGTTTCAAGAGCTTCCTCAAATGTCATTGAAGGTAAAATAGAAGGAAACCTTTTAGCAAGCATCGTTTTACCAGAACCTGGTGGTCCAATCATTAAAATATTATGCGAACCAGCTGCAGCAACTTCTAAGGCGCGTTTCACGTTTTCCTGTCCTTTTACATCGGAAAAGTCAAGATGATATTTGTTTATCCATGAAAATAATTCTTCTTTATTTGTAACCGTTTTATTTATCTGTAAATCATCATTTAGAAATGCTACAACTTCCGAAAGAGTTGATAGACCATAAACTTCTATATCATCAACTATTGATGCTTCTTTTGCTGATTCAACCGGCAGAATAACTCTCTTAATTCCTTTTTTCCTTGCTTCGACAGAAATAGGCAAAGCTCCTTTTACGTGTCTTAATTTTCCGTCAAGCGCTAATTCTCCAAGGAAAATTGAATCTTCCAGATATGTGTTATTTAGCAGTTCATTTGCTGATAAAATTCCAATGGCAATGGAAAGATCGAACGAACTTCCTTCTTTTTTAATATCGGCAGGAGCTAAATTAATTGTTATTCTTCTGGCTGGGAATTCAAAACCGGAATTTTTAATTGCAGCAATTACTCTTTCCTTGCTTTCTTTTACTGCATTATCGGGAAGACCTACTATTGTAAAGTTAGGAACATTTTTCTCAACATTAGTTTCTACTTCAATAATGAAAGCATCAATTCCATAAGTAGCACTTGTAAAAATTCTTGAAAGCATTTATCCCGCCATTTTATAAAAATTATTTTGTGAGAAGCATTTTTTTTGTTTGAGAAAAAACAGGAGACGAGACTTTGTATAAATAAACTCCGGATGGAAGATTACCTGCATCAAAAGCAAATTTATGAATTCCTTTGGTAAGAAATCCCTTTTGAAGAACAGCCAATTCCTGTCCTTCGATATTATAGATAATAATTTCAATTTCCGAATCTTCAAATAAATCCAGTTCAATACTAGTAAGCGGATTAAACGGGTTTGGATAATTCTGATTCAGTTTAAATTGATCGATACTGCCCACACCAACTTTAACTTGTGAAGAATAAACAACTGAACCATCTTTATTAATTTGTTTTATCCTGTAATACAAAATTTTATTTTTCATATCTGCAGCATCAATATAAGAATAGACATTTGAGTTTTCGCTCGTTGCAGTTATTGTTCCAATTTCAATAAATCCTTTTTCTTCAGAAGATTTTTCAACAATAAAAAGTGCTGCGTTGTTAGCATCAGGAGATATCCAGTCTAACTGCATATAGGCACTAGTAATATTGATATTTAACTCCGGGGCGCGTGAAAAAATTGGTGCATTGGAATTAACGAATTTAATACCATGATGCTTTAGGCTTTGTATATTTTTAGGATTTGTTAACTCGTTTAAAGTATCAAAATTAAGCTGTAGAACTGGCTCGGCATCTTTTAATGACGATGAAATATACCTTGCATCCTCAATAATTTTTAATGCCTCATTTTTAGGTTTAAGAATTCTGAGTTGTTCAATTGTAAAGGGCTGCAAAGAATTATTTCCAAACGATATAATTATATCATTAATTTGGGGAACATCTGAAAAGTGATATTTAACAAAGATAATTCCATCTGAATAGAAAGAAATTAATTGTTCAGACAAATTTATTTCAAGTCCTATATGATTCCAGACTTTTCTTGATAGAAAAGGAGCTGAAGAATTAATTATTTCATCCTTGTTATT
>JALHTS010000370.1 GCA_022865965.1 Ignavibacteriaceae bacterium | reverse complement strand
TTATTTTTCGAATCGAGATCAAATCCTCCAATCAACAGAAAATTTGTGTTACCTGTATATCCAACCATATCAGTATTATTCACGTCAAAGCGAACAATCTCATCACCTCTGATTCTAATAAATCCTTGACCCCAATTACCTGAATAAATTGTATTATCGGGAGCGGCATAGATTGAGAAGTAATCGTTTTGGAGCATAACCGGATATGTTTGTGCGTTATATATTTTCCAGGTTTCTCCATCAAATCTATAAACTCCTTTTCCGGCATTGTTAATTCCGCTTGCAGACCAAAATCCTCCGTTAGGATCAATAGTCATATTTGGAAATTGATTTGCGGCAGGACCATCAGGGAAATAATATTTTCCTTCATTGATAATTAACACTCCTGAAGCAGATGCGGCTAATAATCCTTTTGATTCAGAATAAGCAAATGAAATTAATTTTACGGCTGAGTTAAATAATAAAACAAGGTTTCCTGCACTATAACTGTGAACAGAAAAATCAGTCAAAATAAATAACGAATCATTTTTTACGTAAAGATCAGCCACATTAGAAGTATTGAAATCAGCAAGAAAAACCTCCCAAATATTTCCATCAAAAACAGAAATTCCTCTTGTTGATGCGACAACTATTTTATCTTCAAATAAAACTATTTTAGTTGAGTTTACAGAAAGACCTGGCGCAAGTTCCGAATAAACATCCCAGGACTCAGGTGCAGATAGATTTGTTGTTCCGGGTTTTTGAACAGCAATGCCAAACTCGGTAGCGGCATAAAGCAAATTTGTTTTTGTTATGCTGTTAACTTTGATGTTTGATTGTAACGTGCCAAACTTGAAGTAAGTGTCAATAAATACTAAGGAACTGGCATTAATTAGTGAAATTCCAAAATCGGTGGCAGCATATATCGTATCACCTTCGGCATAAAGATAATTAATGCGCTTACTTGTTTTATCTGAGTTAGCTATATCGAGTAAAGATTTTACATAGCCCGTTTCAGGATTATAAATATCAATAACTCCCGCGTTACTTCCGAGCCACACTTTACCATACTTATCAATTGTTACAGAAGTTAGTTCAATTCCTGTTAAGCCATCGGCTTTATTCAATCTTAAAAATGAGTTTTGAATAAAATTAAAATTGAATCCTCCGCCTGTGCTTGCCGCCCAGAAGGAATTTGCCGAAGAAGAAACTGATTTTACATCCTTCATATCGGTGTAATTTCGCCAGTTTGTAAATTGTTGCGGAAAGGAAAATGTAGCAAACAATAACAAAAGAGATACGATTGTCTTCATGATGACCTTGAATGTTGTTAAAAAAGTAAAAAGATACCTTTATCGTATCCCTTTCTAATGTTAGTTGTTAAAAAGTGCATTAAAATAATGTTTTTATTTAAAGTGGAAAGTAGAAAAATAAATCCTATATTCTTTTGAAAAGATCTGCCATTTCAATAGCTGTAAGAGCAGCATCCCAGCCTTTGTTTCCTGATTTGGTTCCTGACCGTTCAAAAGCCTGCTCAATTGTATCAGTGGTTAATACTCCGAAAATTACAGGGACAGAATTCTTTAAAGCTGTTTGTAAAATTCCGCTGCTTGCAGAAGATGCAACATAATCAAAATGAGGAGTAGCACCTCGTATAACTGCACCTAAACAAATTATCGAATCATATTTTTTGCTGGCTGCAAGTTTATCCGCAGTAACAGGAATTTCAAAAGCACCCGGTACTTTAATTATGTCAATATTTTCATTTCTGCAACCATGTCTATTTAAACAGTCAATTGCGCCCTCAAGCAATTTTGTGCATATCGTTTCATTAAATCTGCTCACAACAATAGCAAACTTAAAGTTTGTTGCAGATAAATTACCTTCAATTATTTTCATATTTACATACTCCGTATTTAAGCTGAATTTTTTATTAACCTGGTTCTCATTGCTTCAACGATACTAGTATCAGTATAAAACTTTCCAAAATTTTCTTCATCATTTCTGTCACCACCGTGAAAATCAGACCCACCGCTTTCAAGTAAAAAATATTCGTTAACAATTCCACGATAATATTTTACTTTGTGTGGATGATGAGATGGATGAATAACTTCTATACCGTCAACACCTGCATCAATAAGTTCTTTTATAATATATTCAGGAAGATTTCCGGGATGTGCAATAAAAGACAGTCCGCCTGCATCGCTGATGATTTTAAATGCACTTTGAGGAGAAACGTGAACTTTTCTTTCGTAAGCGGGGCAGCCGTTCCCAATATATTTATTGAAAGCCTCAAAATAATTACTTACAAGTCCTCTTTCTTTCATTGCGTGAGCAATATGCGGTCTGCCGATTGCACCTTTGCGAGCTTTTTGAATTACATCATCGAGAGTAATTTCCAAACCAAGCGTATTTAATTTTTTTACAATTCTGCTAGCTCGTTTTAATCTTTCTTCGCGAAAGAAACGAAGATAATGTTCAAGTTCTATATTCTCAGGATCTATAAAGTAACCCAGAATATGTATTTCACGATCACTGATATCTGTACTTATTTCGACTCCGGGAATTACTTCAACACCGTATTGTTTGCCAGCTTCAACGGCTTCATTCAATGAATTAATACTGTCGTGATCAGTAATGCTGATTCCATCCAATCTTTTTTCTTTTGCTTTGCTTACAACTTCTTCTGGTGAAAAAAATCCATCTGAATGAAAAGTGTGAATATGTAAATCTACTTTTGATTCCATAAAGATTATCTGAACATTTCCTGAAACTTTGCAAAATCTATAATTCTCAGATTTGATCCTTCAAGTTCAACAAGTCCCTTTTTTGCAAAAGAGAGCAGAGTTTTGGAAATAGTTTCTCTGGAAGTGCCTGCCATATTTGCAAGTTCATTCAGGGAAGGTAATTCTTCTATTTCAACAACACCCTTTTTGATTTTACCGAAATCATCGGCAAGCTGTAAAAGAACTGTAGCAACTTTTCCTTCAGCATCTTTTAATGAAAGAGCTTTAATTTTCATGGAAGATGCGCGCAATCTGGTGGCGAGTTCCTTAAGAAGTTCAATCGAAACATCAGGAAATTTTCTAAGAAGATCCAGGAATTCATTTCTTTGAATAATGAACAGCTTTGAATCTTCCATAGCGATAACATTTGCGGAACGATTTAATCCATCTAAAAGAGCCATTTCACCGAAGAAGTCAGGTTCATTTAATACTGCAAGAATAACTTCTTTCTCGCCACTATCTGATCTAACAACCTTTACCTTTCCTTCAGCAATAACAAAAAGTGCGTTTCCTGCATCCTCCTCTGAGAGTATAACGGAATCCTTTTTATAGGACTTAAAAATACCTGAGTTAGCTACTTTTGTCAAAGATGCTTCATCCAATTCTGAAAAGATAGGCACTTGCCTTAAAAATTCGACATAATCAGACAATTTTTTACCTTTTTGAAAAATAATTAAGCAAAAATATAGGCTCATAACTATCTAAAGTCAACTATTTAATGAGACACTGATTTTAGTCATCTGAGTGAAATTAAGCCTAGAAAGTAGATTATTGCTATTCAAAAAACATTGCTTTTTAAGGGCTTCATGTCTATTTTTATCAACTTAAAATTTCAAAAAAATAAATTTTGGAGAAAAATTAATTATGGCTATGATGGCCAAAATGAGAAGCCTTGCACCTGTCTTTATTTTAACTGTCGGTGTTGTATTTGTCCTTTTTATGGTAATATCTGATTCAAATGTTCTTGA
>JALHTS010000369.1 GCA_022865965.1 Ignavibacteriaceae bacterium | reverse complement strand
GGGTGCTTATATAATGGGACTAATTGCTGCTCAGGGATTCAGCAATCCTTTATCAGTCTTGGTTAAAGCTTTTCCTTTCAATTTCTATCCAATGCTTGCAATGGCTATGGTGCTTTTTGTTATTCTTAATCAAAAAGATTTCGGACCAATGAAGAAAGCTGAAAAACGAGCAAAGGAAGAAGGAAAAGTTCTTCGTGATGGTGCTGTGCCTATGATTTCATCCGATGTTGTCGCAATGGAGAAAAAAGAAAATGTAAAAGAAAAAGCCTTTAATATGATTATTCCGATCGCGGTAATGGTTGGGATGATGCCGCTTATGCTTCTGTATACTGGATGGGGACATGTTGAAAATATTTCTTCACTTAAATGGTATGAACAATTATTTTATGCGATTGGAAAAGGTTCTGGATCAACTGCAGTATTGTATTCTGTTTTAACTTCAATTATTGTCGCAAGTATTTTATACATTTCACAAAAAATATTCACATTTGCAGAAACTATTGAGTTAATCTTCAAAGGTATAAGCGGATTAATTCCATTAGCTTTGCTTATGATGCTTGCTTTTGCTATCGGAACAGTTTGCCGTGAATTAGGAACAGGAATTTATACTGCAGAGTTATCAAAGGAGTGGTTGTCTCCAAACTTCGTTCCTGTCATTATATTTCTCGTAGCTTGTTTCATAGCATTTTCCACTGGAACATCATGGGGAACTTTTGCAATTATGCTAGCAATTGGAATTCCAATGGCTCAATCTCTTGATGCCAATGTCTATCTTACGATAGCTGCAGCACTTGGCGGGGGAGTTTTTGGAGATCATTGTTCACCAATTTCCGATACAACTATTATTGCCTCAATGGCTTCTGCAAGCGATCATATCGATCACGTAAAAACTCAGTTACCTTATGCCTTATTTGCTGGTGCGATTACAGCCGTTATGTATTTGATACTAGGATTTTTGATTCATTGATGGTGAAGTTCAATATCAAGTTCAGACATTTACAAAAGGGTATTTTTGAGTTTATAATACTTTCCAAAATCTCTATCTTACAATTGTATTTTATAAAAATTTGACAGGATAATTATTGTGAAATATTTGATCGGAATGGACGGCGGAGGGACCAAAACCAAGTTCATTCTCACTGATCCTGATCTTAATCCCATCTATGAAACTACTGGTGGCCCTTCAAACTTCTTGATGCTTGGAAATGAAAAGGTATCTGAAACAATTCTTGATTTGATTAAAGATTGTGTTGAACATAAAAAGATTTTTTATGATGATATTGAAGGAATAGTCCTCGGAACTACCGGTGGAGGAAGACGGAGTGATGCAGAACCACTTGAAAATGATATTATTCAATATGCAAAATCCCAAAAAATTACGTTAAAAAACTTTCGTGTTGAAAGCGATGCCCGAATTGCTCTTGAAGGAGCTTTTTCAGGGAAACCCGGAAGTATTTTAATTGCCGGAACCGGATCAATAATGTTTGGTAAAGATGCTAAAGGTGAAATTCATAGAGTCGGCGGTTTTGGAAGATTTCTTGGTGATGAAGGAAGTGGTTATAGAATAGGTCAAAGAGGATTAAATGCAGTTGCTAAGGATTTTGACGGCAGGGGAAATAAAACTTTAATAGCAGAACTGATTTCAAAAAAGTTCTCAATTTCATCATCTGAAATTTTAATTACCGAAATTTATAAGAATAACTTCGATATTGCTTCTGCAGCACCAATTGTTCTTGAAGCAGCTGAACAGAATGATAAGGAAGCAATTAAAATTCTTGAATCAGAGACTGATGAATTGGTACTTCACATTTCTTCAATGAAGGATAAGCTTAATGAAAAAATTCTGTATGTAGCTTTAATCGGAAGTCTGCTGACCAAAGAAAATTATTATTCGTTTATGTTCAAAGAAAAAGTTGTAAAAAAGTTTGATGATGTGGTGATTAAAGAAGCCGAAAATCCCCCTGAAATTGGTGCTGTTTTGATGGCTAAACAATTATAGAAATCAAATTTTGTCACCCTAAATTTATTTCAGGGTCTCTTTGATTGGATCCTGAACCAGGTTCATTATGATATTGAATAAATAATGGAGCAGTTAATGTCTAGCAAAAAACCGGAAAAAAGAAATCCATGGTTTTGGGTCCCTTCGCTTTATTATGCTGAAGGAATACCCTACGTAATTGTAATGGCTGTATCGGTTATTATGTATAAGCGACTAGGCATATCCAATACTGATATTGCGCTTTATACAAGCTGGCTTTATCTGCCCTGGGTTATAAAACCATTGTGGAGTCCGGTTGTAGATATCTTTAAGAAAAAACGGAACTGGATAATTGTTATGCAGCTTATTGTAGGCGCAGGCTTAGCTGGGGTTGCATTAACGATTCCTGTTTCAAATTTCTTTCAGTATTCACTTGCTTTTCTCTGGCTGGTCGCATTCAGTTCGGCTACACACGATATTGCTGCTGACGGTTTTTATATGCTGGGACTTTCACAACACGACCAAGCCTGGTTTGTAGGGATTCGTTCTACTTTTTATCGCCTATCCATGATAACAGGACAAGGTGTGCTTGTAATTCTTGCAGGGTTTCTTGAAACCTCAACCGGAGATATACCTTTAGCCTGGTCAATTACATTTTTCATCATCGCCGGTTTGTTCATCCTATTTTTTGTTTATCATAAATTTATTCTTCCTTATCCGTCTACAGATGTTTCTGCAAGAAAAGATGAATCCAGTTCTGTACTCAATGAATTCTTTAAAACATTTGCTGCTTTCTTCAAGAAGAAAAATATCGGGATTATTCTTGGATTTATTTTATTGTATCGTTTTGCAGAGTCACAGCTAATAAAATTAGCATCTCCGTTTCTGCTGGATCCACAGGATGTAGGTGGTATTGGATTAACAACTACTGAAATCGGTCTTGTTTACGGCACAATCGGAATTATCTGCCTTACACTTGGTGGTATTGTTGGAGGAATCGTTATTGCTAAACACGGTCTTAAATTCTGGCTCTGGCCAATGATAATCGCTATTAACCTGCCTGATCTGGTTTATGTCTTTCTTTCATATACTCAGACAACTGATTTATGGCTAATTAGCTTAATGGTAGGTATTGAACAGCTTGGTTATGGTTTCGGATTTACTGCTTATATGCTTTACCTGATTTACGTTTCGGAAGGGGAGTACAAAACTTCTCACTATGCAATTGCAACAGG
>JALHTS010000368.1 GCA_022865965.1 Ignavibacteriaceae bacterium | reverse complement strand
TTATTTTCAAAAATAGGACTTTGCTTAACTATATTTTCGATTACGTCGGGAACTACTATTCCTGTCAACTCATAAATAGCAGTACAATAAGTGACCATATCTTTAAGACTGCCGCTAATAACAACTTGCTTTTTCATTGCCGATCTCTTCGTTTTATTCTGTTAAAATAATGAATCTTTCTTAAAGAAAAACTATTCATCCTTTTCACCATTCAATAACCAGATAGCCTTATCAACCGATGCATGTATTCCGGTAATAACTAAAGTATCGTGTGCAAGAATTATTTCTCTGCCCGAGGGATTTGTAATTGTTTTTCCGTTTCTTACAATTGCTATAATAGTCGCATCTGTCTCAGCCCTTAAATGAATTTCACTAAGCAGTTTGCCAACATGCGGATTATCTTCATTTACATAATAAGTTTCTGTTAATCCTTCAGCAAATATTTCATCAAGATGAATAAATGAACTGGGTTCTTTTACATCTTTTCTTAGCAGTATATAAGATTCGTTCCTGATTAGTGAAACTTGCTTCATTATAATATTTAAAGGAATATGGTATTGCTCTAAAACTTTTCGGAATATTTGTAAAGACGTTTCAAACTCTTCTGGTATAATTACATCGGCGCCTAACTTTGAAAGCGCTTCAATTTCGTTTACATATCTTGTTCGTACAACTGTATAGATGTTTGGATTAAGTTTTTTTGCTAGTTGCAAAGCTCTGCGTGTTATATCCGGATCAGAAATAGCGAATACCAAAACATTAGCATTTTGTATGTTAACTTTTCTAAGGATATCGATTTTGCTTACATCACCGAAAATAATTTTTTCTCCTTTTCCTTTTTCTACTCTTACGGTATCAGGATTCATCTCAATAACTATATATTTAATTCCGGTTTCCTTTAAAACACGTGTTAAATTTCGTCCATTTAATCCGAAACCAGCAACAATAACATGCCCGGTTAATTCTTTGTTATCATATTCAATTTTTTCTTTCGTGAATCTTATTTCTGATGATTTAAACCCTACCAGTGGTGCAAGCATGAAGAGAAAAGGAGTCAATATCATGGTAAAGATTGATGAGCCAAGAAAAACATTATAGTAATCCTCTCCAATGAGATTGAAGTTGCTTCCCGCTTGCGCTAGTATAAAAGAAAATTCCCCAACCTGAGCGAGAATTAATCCCGTAATGATTGCAATTCTTAACGGATACTTCATTAAAAGAACGATTGAGCAGATAATAAGTGCCTTAAAGGCAAGAAGTCCAATAGAAAAACCAATAATCACAAAAGGAGTGTCAATCACAAATTGGATGTTCAACAGCATTCCAACTGAAACGAAAAAGATACTATTGAAAGCATCTCGCAAAGGATGAATATCCGAGATAATCTGAAAGTTATATTCTGATTCTGCAAGAATTAGTCCGGCAATAAATGCACCTAATGCGAATGATAAACCAAGTGTGTGAGTTAGATAACCAGTTCCTAGAAGTATCAACAAAATTCCAATTGTGAAAGCATCACGCAGTCTAAGTTTAGCTAGCTGATACATAATTTTAGGCATTATCAGTTTGGCGATAATTACGATAGCTAATACTGATCCGAATGAAATAATTAATTTAATTGCAATTTCAGATAATTCAAGGTCACCCGCAGTACTTAATATTGGTAATGCCAAGAACATCGGGACTATAACTAAGTCTTGAAATATCAATATTCCTAAAGAAATTTTACCATGCGGCGCCTCAAGTTCGCTTTTATCCGAAAGAAGTTTGAGAACTATTGCTGTTGATGATAAGCTTACAAGCATTCCAAAGAATATTGCTTGGTTTAATGGAATGCCGAATAAATAGAAAATCACAGTAGAGAAAAGAACTGTAAGTGTAACCTGTAAACCACCGGCAATGAGTAAAAATTTTTTAATTCTTATAAGTTGTGAAAAAGACACCTCAAGCCCGATGGTAAACAGAAGAAGTATGACTCCAATCTCAGCCATTACTTCAACTTCGTTAATCTGAGTAATGAGTTTAAAGCCGAATGGTCCAATTATCATTCCTGCTATAAGAAAACCAACAATGCTAGGTATGTTCAGTTTTTTGAAAAGAAATATGATGGGTAAAGCGACTAGAAGTATAACTACTATGTCTTGTATTACTAAAAACTGATTCATTTCAGATATGATTTTTTTTACGGCTCAATATACAAAAATCATCAATCTTCAGTCGGGAAGGGGGTGATTAACTTCAGTAAGTGATAGTCTTCTTATAACATCTTCTTCGTTTATGCTGACGCGTTTCAAAAAATTTCCATTGCGACTGAACTTTAAGATTGGTTTCAAGCTCACGGTTTGTTTCTACGGATTTAATATTATTTTTTTTGCAGACTCTATAAATATGATCCATAAGCATTGCATTAACACCTTTATTCTGCATATCTGTTCTTACTGCAGTAAGATAAAGGTCAAGGTTTTTGCTTTTTTTTATTTCACGAAGAAGCCGCAAAAAACCAAAAGGAAGAAGTCTTCCATTCATTTTCTTTAATGCTTTATTTAAGGAAGGCATAGTTATACCAAAACCCGCAAGCTTGCCCTGTTCGTCAACGATTAGGGGAACATATTCAGGACGGACAAAAGAGAAATATTGCTTTACATAGCCGTCAATCTGTTTGTCTGTAAGTTCAACAAAGCCATAAAGATCTTTATAAGTTTCATTTATCAGATAGAATACATCGTAAGCATATTTAGCAACTTCTTTTACACTTTTAAGATTCAATAATTTGAGCTTATTCCGTTCAGCGGAAATTTTTGCAATTCTTTCAATTTTTTCAGGAATCTGTTCTGGTAACTTAGCACTGTATTCAATCCAATCCACATCCTTTTCATAGTTGAGTTTTTCAAGATGCACAGAGTAGTAGGAGTAATTATAAATGCTTCCAAGTGTACTTTCTTCCTCAAATCCTTCAATTAACATTCCTTCGCCATCCATATCGGTAAATCCAAGCGGACCGTGAATACTCGCCATTCCTTTTTCTTTTGCCCATTGTTCAACTGTGCTTAACAAAAGTGACGATACTTTTTCATCGTCAATAAAATCAATCCATCCAAATCGTACTTTTTTAGTACCCCATTTTTCTGCGTATTTATGATTGATTATTCCGGCAATTCGCCCCACAACTTTATCATCCTTGTATGCAAGCCAGTATTCAGCTTCACAAAAATCAAATGCGGGATTTGTTTTTTTATCAAGGGTCTTTTTTTCATCCATACGCAAAGGGGGAATGAAATATTTATTGTCTTTATAAAGAGTATACGGAAAAGAAATAAAATCTTTAAGAAGCTTATTCGAAGTAACTTTTTTTATTTGGTAAGTCATTTGTTTTCTTAGTTAAAAATTATCCGATTGCAATTTACAAAAAAATGCCAATTCGTTTTGAATTATTTTCTTCCGCCAAGATTTTGATTCATCACAATGCCAACAACGCCGTGTGTTAATACAAAGAAAGGAATAAGCTGTAATAGCAGCAAATGATCATTTGATATATTAGGTGTTAGATGAAAAAAGCTTATAAAATAAAAAATAATGATAAATATTGAAGTAACAACAATGCTATGAAAGTTTACCTTATAGAAGAACTGCCAGTAAGTTTTATCGTACTCAATTTTTTCTTGTTCCAAAATCAATGGCCTGAGTGCAATTAATATTAGAGAAACTAATCCCTTAGAACCGAGCAATCCGATTGAAAGAATACAACCGAAGCCAACAATAATTTCAATTAGAAAAGCAAGATTTAAGTTTTTATACTTCATCCAGTTTGCTTTGGGTTGATTTAAGATATTTCTGGCACTCTGCCAACGACAAAAATCAAAAACCGCAAATAATTACCTTTAAATTAAAAAGAATTTAATTAATTCAGATCAATCCGTTCAGTTTACATGCTTCTGCCACACGAGCAATACCAACTAATTTTAACAGAACAAATATTTATCCATTCAAAATATTTTCAACTTCTTCTTTATCAACCTCTGTTATATATTTTATTCCGCTTATGTCTGCAGCTTCTTTGGTTAATGATGCAATATCATCGCGTGAAATAAACTCAGGAGAAAATTTCCTGCTTCCGTTCATTAATTGCTTTAAACCCTGAGCAAGTCTTTCGTAATATGTATAAAGACCAATTGCACCCGGGGGTAAACTCTCAAATTCGGAATCGCCGAGCTCTTTTCGTAATTCACTTGCTGTTACAAAAATCTCGTCAATACTATTGCCAAATCTTTCAACATAAACAGGGAGCTGTCCTTCCTGAACTGCACGTCCAATAGTTTTGCCAACCATAGCTGCGGCAATAGGACCGCGTGCCATACCAACAAGTTTTACAAACGGCGCACCAAGTGCAAGACCTTTGAAAATCTGATCTTCAAATGTAAATCCACCAGCGACAGCTATTGCCGGAACATATTCTCCCTTATCATGCATTTGCTTTGCATAATAATAGAGAAGTGAATGAAGTTCTACCGGCGGGACACCCCATTCGTTCATCATTCTCCAGGGACTCATTCCGGTTCCACCACCGGCACCATCTACTGTTAGCAAATCTAGTTTATATTTTGAAGTAAATTTAACTGCACGTGCCAAATCAGCTGGACGGTAAGCACCTGTTTTTAAGAAAATATATTTTGCACCGGCTTTCCTTAATTCCTCAACTCTATTTGCAAATGATTCTTCACTTACCATTCCAAGTCTTGAGTGCCGTTCAAATTCTTTGAATGCACCTTTTTCAAATGCTTTAATAACGTGTGGTTCCATTGGATTTGGTAAAACGACATATCCACGCTCATATAACATTTGTGCTTTTTTCAAATCTCTGATTTTAACCTCACCGCCGATATCTTTAGCACCCTGACCCCATTTTAATTCAACACACTCAACTCCAAGTTTATCAATAGCATATTCCTGAACACCAAGACGTGTATCTTCAACATTTGCCTGCACGACTATTGCTCCGTAACCATCTCGCTGATGATCTTTGTAAAGTTTTACTCTTCTTTTCAAATC
>JALHTS010000367.1 GCA_022865965.1 Ignavibacteriaceae bacterium | reverse complement strand
TTTCTTCTTCAGTATTCGTATCCACTGCCGAGAATGAATCATCAAGAATTAGAATCTTCGGATCAACAGCTAAAGCCCGTGCGAGTGAAGCTCTTTGCTTCTGTCCACCGGAAAATGTAATACCTCTTTCACCAACAATTGTTTCATAACCATTTGGAAAATTTTCAACATCTTTATCGAAATTTGCAATGCGGGAGACTTCTTTCACTCTCTCTTTATCAACTTCTCTTAATCCATAAGAAATGTTGTTGTAAACATTATCAGAAAATAAAAATGACTCCTGCTGAACCACGGAAATATTCCTTCTTAAAACATCAAGCGGAATTTTCTTTAAGTTCACACCGTCAATTAAAATTTCACCACTCGTAACATCATATAATCTCGGGAGTAGATTTATTAGTGAAGTTTTTCCGGAACCTGTATGCCCGATTATCGCAACTGTTTCACCTTGTTGAACAGTAAGGCTAATGTTTGAAAGAACATCAGGTAAATATTCTCCATATCTGAAGGCAACATTTTTAAATTCAATTTTACCTTTCAATTCTCTGATTGAAAAATCTGTTTGAGAATTATCATCAATTTCATACGGTTCATTAAAAATTTTGTTCAATCTTTTCATGCTTGCCTCGGCTTGCTGAATTATGTTTATAACCCAGCCGAATGCAATCATCGGCCAGATTAAAATTCCAAGGTAAACTATAAAAGCAGTAATCTCACCAAGATTCATTTCTCCGTTTATAATTTTCATTCCGCCGACTAATATCACAATAATGATCGATAGTCCCGTAATCAGAAGTAGTATAGGCATTATCAATGCCTGGGTGCGGACAAGATTCATATTCTTTTTAAGATATTCCTGACTTAATTCCTTCCATTGTTTTATCTCGTTAGCTTCGCGTACATAAGATTTTATTACACGAATACCGGAATAATTTTCCTGTGCGCGTGATGTCAGTCGTGAAAAGGTTTCCTGAATACGTGTGTATTTATCATGAATCAGACTACCAATTCTATAAACCACAAATGAAAGGATTGGCAAAGGAAGAAGTGCATAGATTGTTAGCCATGTATCAAGTGATAGCATTATAGCAACAACTATCACCAATCTTATTCCTGTATCGATTGAATACATTACAGCCGGTCCAATAAACATTCTCACCGCATTTATATCATTTGTTGCGTGAGCCATTATGTTGCCGGTTGAATTATTCTGAAAATATCTTAACGAAAGTTTTTGGATGTGCGCCCAGAAATCTCCGCGAAGATCATATTCAATTTCTCTTGATACAACAATGATTGTTTTTCTTATTAAGAATCTGAAGATTCCTGCAAGTAATGAAGTTCCGACTATCAGTAACGCATATTGTAACAGCAATTCCTGGTTACCGTTTTGCTCGAGGACATTTATGGCATCTTTCAACAGAAGCGGAACATAAACTGTTCCTGCATTAGAGAAAAGAATAAAAACAAAACCAAGGAACAGCTTGTTTTTATATTTAACAAAATATTTTTTGAGTGTTTGTAGGTTTTGCATTAAGTTTAAAAGAAAATATTGCGGAAAACACAGCTCTTTCGGATTACCACTAATCTAATCAGTAAAAATCTGTTCAATCTGTGTTCTATGAAAACTCAATCAATTATTTTGAAACCGGTGTACTTCTGGAGAACTTTAGGTACAATAACTTTTCCTTCAGGAGTTTGATAATTCTCAAGCAACGAAACCATCAACCTGCTCGTTGCAAGTCCGCTTCCGTTAAGTGTATGAATAAATTCGGGTTTTTTTGTTTGTTCATTTCTGAAACGGATGTTTGCCCTGCGTGCCTGGAAATCTTCAAAGTTGCTGCAAGAAGATGCCTCAAGCCAGCGATCTTCTGCTGGAGACCAGGTTTCGATGTCATAACACTTTGCTGCTGCAAAGCTCAAATCACCGCTGCATAACATTAAAATTCTATAAGGAATATTGAGCGCATGAAGAATATCTTCTGCATCCTTAACAAGTAATTCTAATTCGTCATAAGAAGTTTCCGCTCTTACAAATTTTACCATTTCGACTTTATTGAATTGATGAACGCGCAAAAATCCTTTTGATTCTTTTCCGTAAGAGCCGGCTTCACGTCTAAAACAAGCTGAATAACCGACATATTTTATTGGCAGATCTTTTTCACTAAGTATTTCATCACGATGAAGATTTGTAATCGGAACTTCTGCAGTTGGAATAGGAAAGAGTCCATCAACCGTAATGTTATACATATCTTCTTCCATTTTAGGAAGCTGTCCGGTTCCTTTCATTGATTCTCTGTTGACCAGAAATGGCGGAAAAATTTCTGTATAACCATGATGCTGAAGATGAAAATCTAGCATAAAGTTAATTAATGCCCGTTCGAGAGTTGCACCTTTTCCTTTATAAACAGGAAATCCTGAGCCGCTTACTTTTGCCCCGCGTTCAAAATCGAGTATGTCTAATTTTTTGCCAAGTTCAACGTGATCCATAGGTTTAAAATCATTTTCGAACGTAAACCCATCCGGCAGCCATTGTCTTACTTCAACATTTTCTTCTGCAGATTTTCCAACAGGAACCGATTCGTGAGGAAGATTCGGTATATACATCATTATATCATTTAACTGGTCTTCAACTTCGCGAAGTTTTCCGTCAAGTTCTGTAATCTGATCGGAAACTTGCTTCATTTCTGCAAGAACAGTAGATGTATCCTGTCCCGCTTTTTTCATTTGCGGAATTTGTGATGATACCTGGTTTCGTTTTGCTTTTAGTTCGTCAGCTTGAAGGATAAGTTCACGTCTTTGCCTATCAAGCTCCAGAACTTCATCAATTCTGTCCTTCTCGTTTTTGTTGATGATCGATTGTCTTACTTTTTCAGGATTTTCACGAATAAGTTTAATGTCTAACATTTTTTCCTCTTGACGAAATAGAACACAGATGACACGGATTCACACTGATTTAATTTGCGACTATCTGCGTAATCAGCGTTATCCGCGTTCTATTGTATTTTATTTTACTACTATGTTATAAATTTTATTTTTTACAAATATCTCTTTAATGATTGTTTTGCCCTCAGTAAACTTAATTACTTTTTCATCTGCAAAGACAATTGGTTTAACAGCATTTTGTTCGCTATTCATATGCGCAGAAACAGTTGCACGAAGCTTTCCGTTTACCTGAACTGCAATGTTTATCGTATCTTCAACGAGTGCATCTGTATCAACCTCAAACCAAATAGGATTTTGGAACAATGAATTTTCATTTCCAAGTAATTGCCAGCACTCTTCCCCAAGATGCGGAGCAAGAGATGCGATCATAGTTGCAAATCTTTGTAAAACATAACTCCGGATTTCTTTTGAGCACTGATCAAGATTTTTTAATTCATTTATCAATTCCATCAAAGCAGCTATTGCTGTGTTGAATCTAAAATGTTCAATTTCTTGATTCACTTTATGAAGAGTTTGATTTACTTTTCTGTAAACTTTTTTCTCATCATCGGAAAGTGAATTAATATCATATTTCTTTTTTGCTATTGCTTCTTTTGCGATATTATTATTCTGATTGAAAAGTTCATAACTTCTTTGAACAAAGCGATCAACTCCGGAAATACCTTTATCACTCCAGTCACCGCCCTGATCATAAGGACCCATAAACATCAGGTACATTCTGAAAACATCAGCACCATATTTGTTTGTAAACTCATCAGGATTAACAACATTGTCTTTTGATTTCGACATCTTTGTCCCGGCGTTTGTAATTGTCCCCTGATGAATAAGTGTCTGGAAGGGTTCATCGCTGTTGACCATTCCTATGTCGCGTAAAAACTTGTGAAAAAATCTTGCATATAAAAGATGCATAACTGCATGTTCTGCACCACCGACATACATATCCACGGGTGTCCATTTCTTTGCAAGATTTTCATCAAACGCAGTCATTGAAATTTTTGGATTAAGGTATCTTAAATAATACCATGATGAATCAACAAACGTATCCATTGTGTCGGGATCTCTTTTCGCATCACTACCGCACTTCGGACATTTTACATTTATAAATTTTTCATTGCGAGCAAGGGGTGATTCGCCGCCAAGTTTAAAATCAACATCATAAGGAAGAACAACAGGCAGATGAACTTCCTCAACAGGAACTTCACCGCATTTTTCACAGTGTATAATAGGGATAGGTGTTCCCCAATATCGCTGACGTGATATTAGCCAATCGCGTAAACGATAATTTATTTTTCCTTTACCAAAATTATTTTCCTCAAGATACTTAATAACTTTTGTTATTCCTTCATCGGATCTTAATCCGTTAAACTGACCGGAGTTGACCATCGTTCCGACATCAACAAATGCTTCTTTAAGTTCATCAGATTCATTTTTGCCATCCTGAAGAATTACTTTTCTTATTTTAAGGTTGAACTTCTTTACAAATTCAAAATCGCGTTCATCATGTCCTGGCACAGCCATAACACAGCCTGTTCCATAAGTTATCAGGGCATAATCGGCAATCCAGACAGGCACTTTCTCTCCATTCATAGGATTGATGGCAAACGCACCGATTGGAATAC
>JALHTS010000366.1 GCA_022865965.1 Ignavibacteriaceae bacterium | reverse complement strand
TATAGAAAATTAATTCAACTTGAGCCTAAGGCAAAAGAACACTATTTGAATCTTGGGATAAATTTTAGAGAGCAGGGGAGACTTTCTGCAGCCAGATCTGAATTTCAAAAGGCAAACGATATTGGCGGTGGATGGGCACTTACAATCTATTATGAAGGATTTCTATATGAACAGGCTGCAAGAGCTTGCAGTGATTTTGATGCAAAGGTAGTTTATCTTCTTGCACAACAAACATATAGAAGAGCACTTTCAATGGATTCTTCTTTAGATATGGCAAGAGATCGAATTAATGCTCTTTCCGGTGCGGTACCAACACAAGAAGATTATTTCTTCAGGAAATATAAATCTGGTGATGTAATTCAAATTACATGTGTTAGTTGGATAGGTAGAACAGTAACAGTACCATAATTAATTAATTTCTTCAATTTAGCTTTGGAAAAGCTTCCTTGAGTTTTCAGGGAGGCTTTTCTATTTTTGTCAGTATTTTTTAATAGATTTAATAAAGCATTATCATGGAAAATTATCTCAAAAACGATCCTGAAATATTTAAAGTTCTTCAATCAGAAACAGAAAGACAATTAAATAAACTTGAACTAATCGCATCTGAAAATTTTGTTAGTCCTGCCGTTTTAGAAGCTGCTGGAACTGTCCTTACAAATAAATATGCCGAAGGCTATCCCGGTAAGCGTTATTATGGTGGCTGTGAGTTTGTAGATATGGCAGAAAACATTGCAAGAGAAAGATTAAAAAAATTATTTAATGCTGAATATGTTAATGTACAACCTCATAGCGGTTCTCAGGCAAATATGGCTGTGTTGATGACTTTGCTTAAACCGGGAGATAAATTTCTTGGTTTAAGTCTTGCGCACGGCGGACATTTAACACACGGATCTCCTGTTAATTTTTCGGGAAAGCTTTATGAAGCTGTTGGATATGAATTAAATGAGGAAACAAAATTACTTGATTATAATAAGATTGAAGATATTGCGAAAGAAGAAAAACCAAAATTAATTATTACTGGTGCAAGTGCATATTCAAGAGAATGGGATTATAAAAAATTCAAAGAGATTGCTGATTCAATTGGCGCTCTTCTTATGTGCGATATGGCGCATCCGGCAGGATTGATTGCTACAGGATTTCTGAATAATCCACTTGAATATTGTGATGTTGTAACATCAACAACTCATAAAACGCTCAGAGGTCCAAGAGGTGGTGTTATTTTGATGGGCAAAGACAAAGAAAATCCCTTTGGTTTAACAACTCCAAAAGGCGATCGTGTTAAAATGATGTCTGAACTGTACGATAGTATGGTTATGCCCGGCATTCAGGGTGGACCATTGATGCACATTATAATGGCAAAAGCGGTTGCTTTTGGTGAAGCTTTGCAAAAAGGTTTCAAAAAATATATTGATCAGGTTAGAAAAAATGCTCAAGCTCTTTCTGCGAAACTTATCGAATATGATTTTAATGTTGTTTCCGGCGGCACTGATAATCACCTAATGCTTATTGATCTAACAAATAAAAACCTTACTGGGAAAGAAGCTGAACAATCACTAGAGAAAGCAGGAATAACTGTAAATAAAAATATGGTTCCTTTTGATAATAGAAGTCCTTTTGTTACAAGCGGCATTCGTGTCGGGACGCCAGCAGTTACAACACGTGGAATGAAAGAAAAAGAA
Source organism: Ignavibacteriaceae bacterium (assembly GCA_022865965.1). GTDB lineage: Bacteria > Bacteroidota > Ignavibacteria > Ignavibacteriales > Ignavibacteriaceae > JAGXRK01. Next base: position 1,450 of record JALHTS010000366.1, on the reverse strand, counting down.
ATGGAAATGATTGCTGATATTATCAACAGAGCAATCTCTAATTTTAAGGATGACAAGGTGCTTGATGGTTTACGTAAAGAAGTTAAACAGATGACATCAGGATTTCCGTTGTTCTCAAATTAAAAATATTAGATTGAGGCAATGTGTCAGATACAGATGTAATTAAGAGAGAAGATTTCGAGGAAGATGAAGAGATAGGGAGTGGAATGAGTTTTCTCGATCACCTGGAAGAATTAAGATGGCGAATAATTTATTCTTTCATTGGAGTTATTATTGGAACTATCATTGCCTGGATTTTTATTGATTTTCTAATTGTATATATTTTTTTAAAACCCGCACTCGATCATAGTCTTGAACTTCAAAACCTTAAACCTTTCGGACAATTATTTCTATACGTTCAAGTTTCTATAATGGTGGGCATTGTACTAAGCATACCAAACTTATTTTACCAGCTTTGGAAATTTATCTCACCTGCTTTAAGAAAAAATGAAAGAAAGTACATTGTAAGAATTGTGGTATTTTCTTCATTCTGTTTTTTAGCAGGAATTGTTTTTGCTTATCTTGTTATGCTTCCATTAGCATTTGCATTTGCTGCACAATTTGGAACTGAAGCGATTAAAAACGAGTTTGCTATCGATGAGTATATGTCGATTATTATAAGCGTTATGCTTGCGGCAGGATTAGTTTTTGAATTGCCAATGTTATCATTTTTCCTGTCAAAACTTGGGATTCTCACTCCAGAATTTATGAAAAAATACAGGAAGCAAGCTATTGTAATAATTTTAATTTTTGCTGCTTTTCTAACTCCCGGTGGTGATCCTGTTTCACAGTTAGTGCTTACAGTTCCGTTGGTTCTCTTATACGAAATAAGTATATTTATTTCAAAACTATCGCAAAGAAAAAGTTGATTAATAATTCATTATCTGAAATTAGTCGTCCTATAAAAGTTGAACTTGAACAGTTTAATGAGCTATACAGAAGTTCAATGAAATCTAAGGTTGGTCTTGTTGATCTTGTAACAAGATATATTCTTCGTCAGAAGGGGAAAAAAATCCGACCCTTACTTGTCTTACTTTCTTCCAAAATTTCCGGTAGTGTTAATGAAAGAAGTTACCGCGGCGCAGTTCTGGTTGAACTTTTACATACAGCAACTTTAATTCACGATGATGTCGTCGATAATGCTGATAAGAGAAGGGGAATTTGGTCTATCAATGCATTGTTTAAAAATAAAGTATCTGTTCTGATGGGTGATTATCTTCTTTCCAAAGGTTTAATGATTGCTGTTAATGGTAAGGATTTTGATTTTCTTGGTGTAGTAAGCAATGCGGTTAAAAGAATGTCTGAAGGAGAGCTGCTTCAAATTCAGAAAACACGCAAACTTGATATTGACGAAGAAACTTACTTTAAAGTAATTTCCGATAAAACTGCATCACTGCTCGAAACTTGCTGT
>JALHTS010000365.1 GCA_022865965.1 Ignavibacteriaceae bacterium | reverse complement strand
AGTTCCTTCATAAATTTCAGTTATCTTGGAATCGCGCAAATATCTTTCAACAAGATATTCTCTAACGTACCCATATCCACCGTGAATTTGTATAGCTTCAAGGGCACATTCAACAGAAATTTTGGAGGCATAAAGTTTTGCCATTGCTGCTTCTTTATAGTAAGGTTTATCAGCATCTTTAAGTGCAGCAGCTTTAAATGTTAACAGCTTAGCAGCATCAACTTTTACTGCCATATCAGATAACTTAAACTGAATAGCCTGGAAGTTAGAAATAGTCTGTCCGAATGCTTTTCTTTCTTTAGCATATTTTATTGAGGCATCGAGTGAAGCTTCGGCAACACCGATTGCCTGAGCAGCAATTCCAATTCTTCCACCATTCAACGTATTCATTGCAAAGTTAAATCCTCTTCCTTCATCCCAAACCATGTTAGCAGCAGGAACACGGCAGCTTTCAAATGTAAGCGAACAAGTATCAGAACTTCTGATTCCGAGTTTATCTTCTTTCACGCCGTAACCAAAACCTTTAGTTCCTTTTTCAACAAGAAAAGTTGAAATACCTTTATGAGCTTTTTCTTTATCAGTTGATGCAATTACAAGCGTATAGTCGGCTGTAGTACCATTAGTAATCCAATTCTTAATACCATTAAGAACATAAAAATCACCATCTTTATCTGCGGTAGTTTTTTGTTTTGTAGCGTCGCTGCCGGCTTCAGGCTCGGAAAGAGCAAATGCCCCTAATTTTTCTCCTTTAGCCAAAGGAATTAAATAATTTTGCTTAATAAAATCAGAACCGTACTTTTCCAGTCCATAACACACAAGAGAATTATTAACGGACATTATCACACCGACACTCGCATCAACTTTAGAAAATTCAATCATCGCAAGGATATAGCTAATCGTATCTAAACCTGCGCCGCCATATTCAGGTGAAACCATCATACCCATAAATCCAAGCTCACCCATTTTCTTTACAATCTCATGAGGAAATTCAGCATCTTTATCACGCTGCACAGCTGAAGGAGCAATTTCATTCTGTGCAAAATCCATTGCAGATTCTTTGATCATCAAATGATCTTCGGTAAATTCAAAATTCATAACTCGCCTTGTTTTGTTTAATTGAAAAAATATTTTAAGTTGTTTTCCCAGAATAAGAAATTTTGGGAGGGATACTTCCAGTTCAAAAATAATGTAATATATTTAATAGCGCAATCAATTTTTTAATTGAACCTTAAGATTTAGTTAACAATTACTATTTTACAGTTAAATTAAGGTGTTAAAATAAAATGTTAGAAGTTCAACAAACTGAGGAGCAGATCAGTAAAACTGTCCTCAAGGGATTAACCTTAAAAGAATTAAAAGATTTTTTTACGGTAGCAGACGAAAAAAGATTCAGGGGTGAGCAGGTATTTCATTGGCTTTATCATCATATGGTTGAAAATTTTGACGATATGGCAAATGTTCCTAAATACCTACGAAAAAAATTAAATGCTTATTGTGAAATAATGACTTTAAGCCACTTCACTTCCGAAATGTCTCCCCGAACCGAAACTAAAAAGTATGTCTTCTCAACAAAAGACAATTTAAAAGTTGAAGCAGTCGTAATTCCCGACGCAAAAAGAACAACACTTTGTATTTCAACACAAGTCGGTTGCCAGCTCGATTGCCAGTTTTGCGCAACCGGATTGATGGGCTACAAAAGAAATTTAAGTCCGGGTGAAATTTTTGACCAGTATTTGCTCGCTTCAAAAGATTATAATCCAAAGAGCGAAATAACCAATATAGTTTATATGGGGATGGGTGAGCCGCTGCTTAATTACGGAAATACACTTAAATCACTTCAGATTTTTGCAGCAGAAAAAACAAAAGGAATCAGCGTAAGAAAAATTGCTGTTTCTACCGCAGGTATTGCACCGAAAATTATTGAACTAGCCGATACGGGACTTCGAGTTAAGTTAGCACTTTCGCTTCACTCTTGTTTTGAAGAAACAAGAAGCCGGCTTATGCCGATAAACAAAAAGTATTCTTTATCTGAAAATCTTGAAGCTGTAAGATATTATGCAAAGCAAACAGGAACGAGAATTACATTTGAGTACGTTCTTCTCAAAGATATAAACGACAGACAGGATGATCTGAATGCTTTAATAAGATTGTGCAAATCT
>JALHTS010000364.1 GCA_022865965.1 Ignavibacteriaceae bacterium | reverse complement strand
TGAAAGAAGAAATTAAACTTGCTTCAAAGGAAATAAGCCATATAAAACTTTATAAGGAAGCAAACAAAGAGAAAGTATTAATGGGGATATTAATGAAAAAACTTCGCGGAAGAATTCCTGCAAAAGTTGTTGCTGAAAAGATGGGCTTGATGAAAGGAACAAAGTGATGATTAACAATGAAGATTATAAAGGATACCGTGGACTGGCTCTCAACACACTAAAAAAATTCAGCACACCAATCTGGAGTGATGTAGAAATTTTAACAGATGAAGGAAACTTTAAAGGATTAATTCTTCCACGCTCTGAAACAGCAGATGAATTTCATATTGTTCTTAAAATGCCGATTGGCTATAACATAGGAATAGCTGCAAAAAAAATTAGAGATATAAAAATATTCGGAAGACGTGAGGCTAAGTATAAAATTCCGGAAAAAGATTTTCCACACGATCCTAAAAAACCGAGAGTAAAACTTTTGGGAACAGGCGGAACAATTGCGTCAAGATTAGATTACCGAACCGGCGCTGTTATTCCGGCATTTTCTCCCGGAGAACTTTATGGCTCTGTTCCTGAACTTGCAGATTATTGCAACCTGGAAACAGAAAAACTTTATGGTGAATTCAGCGAAAACATAGGACCTAAACACTGGAAAGGTGTAGCGGAAGCCATCGGCAAAGAAATTGAACGCGGAGTGCAGGGAATTGTAATCGGGCACGGAACGGACATAATGCATCATACTGCTGCCGCATTATCTTTTATGGTTCAGAACACACCGGTTCCCATTGTGATGGTTGGTTCACAACGATCCAGTGACCGTCCTTCTTCCGATGCAGCATCAAACCTAATTCACGCAGTTAAAACGGCTTCCGAAAGTGATATTGCAGAAGTAATGGTTTGTATGTTCGGACCAACTTCCGATATGTATGGACTGCTTCATCGTGGAACACGCGTAAGAAAGATGCACTCAAGCTATCGTTCTACCTTTAGGACCATTGGAGATATTCCAATTGCGATGGTTAGTAAAGAAAAGATCACTCCGCTCCGTGAAGATTATACACGAAGGAGAAATGATAATGACGTAATTATCAACCCAGTCTTTGAAGAAAAGGTTTCGATTGTTTATTACTATCCCAATATGCAGCCAGATATAATTGATTCACTAATTGATAACGGTTATAAAGGAATTGTAATTGCGGGAACCGGACTCGGACACGTAAATAAACCGATGTATCCTGCTCTAAAACGCGCAAGGGAAAATAATGTTGCAGTTTATATGACAGTACAGACTCTTTGGGGCTATGTACAAATGTACGTATACGATACCGGCAGAGATATGATGGAACTTGGCGTTATACCGGCAGCTAATATGTTACCCGAAGTTGCTTATGTAAAACTCGGTTGGGCGCTGGGACAGACAAATGATTTAGAAAAAGTAAAAGAAATAATGCTGACTCCAATTGCAGGAGAAATAACAGAACGGGAACCAAGCAACGGCTACTTAATTTATCAAGGCGGTTTACCAGAGGTTGAAGAGTTTATAAGTAAGTATAGGAAGTAGGAGAAAACCTCGAAGGTTGCATTTAAAAACCTTCGAGGTTGCTCTGATTGAAAACAATTGGGAAAGCATTTTCTGTTGTCAACTTTATTTTTTATTAATTAAGTATAAATAAGAAAATCAAAGCTACCTCTTTAAAAAAATTACTCTCCTTTATACTTACTTAATCCACCCTCATATGTAGAAATCCATTTATTTCCCGAATGATCTATGGCAATTGAATTAATTCTGTCGCTTGGAATTTTACTGTTTGATGTAGTGAAATGACTCCAAGAGATATCATCAAATTTAGACATTCCTGCTTCCGCATTTGAGAACCACTTATTATTATCATCGTCAGTAACCACGCCTCTCACATCAGAACTAGGTATTCCTGTGAAAATTGTCCAAAAAAAATGGTCAGAAGTAAATGCTGAACCACCGGGAGTCAGACCTCTTAAAGCTGAAGAAAACCAAACAATTCCGTTTTGATCTATCGTAATGCCGGAAGCGTTATTGGGGAAATCTATTCTAGTGTAATTATATATTGTCCAAAATGTTCCGTCAAATTTGGTTAGACCTTGATTTGCTGTACCAATCCACTTATTTCCATCATTGTCTATAGCGATAGACTCAATAAAATTAGATTCTAACGGAGTGTTGTCTTGATTATAGATTGTCCATTCATTTCCATCAAATTTTATAACTCCCTCTGTGGTTCCTATCCATTTATCACCATTTTTATCGAAGGCAATACAGTTTATCCAATCCACTGGCAGACCGGAATTTTGGCTGTCGTAATGAACCCAACTAACATCATCAAAAGTTACAAGACCAACTTGAGTACAGAGCCATTTCTTATTTTCTGAATCGATCCCAATAAATTTAATATTATCAGTTGGAAGAAGTGAATTGCTCGAGTTATAGATTGTCCATGTTCTATCGTCGAAGCGTACCAAGCCACGTGATAAAGTTCCGATCCATTTAATATTGTCGTTATCAATAGCCGTATGATTAATATATAAATCAGGTAAAGCCGAGTTTGAAGTGTTGAAGTTTACCCACACTAAGCTATCAACCATAGCAAAATAGCGATAAATTGTCTTATCACTTTCAATTTGCACTTCAATGCTTGAATCCCAATAACCCGAGTGTTTTAACCTTATTGAATATTTTCCCGGGAATAGATTAGATAAAGTATTTGGAGTTATTTTACCAGTCGACGAATCATTTAGAAATATTTCTGCATCTCTGGGGCTTGAATCAACATTAACATTACCTAAAACAACCGGGTAATCTCTATAATCAATAAACACGCTAGATGAACTATCTTCACGAACAACAACGGTTGTTGTTATATCTTTAAAATATTTCTTTTTAAGAGTGAGAATATATGTTCCGCTTTCTAAGTAAAAAATTGTATCTGGTGTCAGATTTCCTGTGAACTTATTGTTTAGGAAAATTAAGGTCTGTTCAGGGAATGATGATACAAATAGTTTTCCGGTTGGCAAGGGTGGATCTGGCGAGCTAACAGAGACCTCTTTGTCGCAAGCGATCATTAGTATAAGTAACAAAATCTCAATTATAAAAAATACTTTTTTCATCATTTCATCGTTAAATAATTGATTATTTTAAACCAGGAGTATAACCAAAGGATTTAATATACTCCTCGTCAAAAATTACCCCAGTTTGTTGCTGTCTATATACCCCAAAAATTCCTAGCCCACCCACGATGTTAGTATAATCAACCTCATCTAATATGAGAGTAAAATCGTCTAAAAAACCATTCGTGGTCGAATAATAATTAGAAAGATTTTCATCAAAGACTAATAGTGACAGCATTGCGCCATAAATTTTATAACTGGATTTATTTGGGTCGTTCCTAGAGATTTCTAAAAAAGCAGAATCCAGAGCTGCCACAGCAAAATTTACATAATTTGAATTTGTTATAGATGGATAAAGCGGGGTCCAAATTCCATTTTTTAATTCATAAGTAACTGGAATTTCCTTCTCGTGAGTTATTCCATCTTTAGAATAATAAAATGTCAATTTGGGAAGATACCATCTGCTTGAGACGGGGCCATTCCAGAAAAAAGAAAATAAATCGCTTTCCTCGGGCGGCAATATCTTATCACTTGCTTTATCAAATTCTATTGTCTCTGGCGCCTTTGCTGTTCCATACAATTTTTTCCCCGAAGGTAAAAAAGCAATAATTTCAATTGAATCATTGCTTGAAGAAGAAAAATTATCTAAGTAGTAAAAGCTAATGGGAGAAGAATATCGGGAAACCCCGTCAATCATTGCACTGGTATCCCTCATAAAGAAAACTTGGTCTTTCTGTATAATTCTAATATCGGCATCAGAAACAAATGAACTTTCGGTATTTGAATAAGGGTCAAAACCGTCAACATCATAACTTTTTAATAATGCTGCAGTTTGCTTAGATGAATCAATATTTATTATACAATACAGAACATATTTTTCTTTGTATTCAGATTTAGGACTGAAATTCTCCTCACATGAGGTTACTAAGAAAAACAGAAGCAAAACAATATTAGTGATTAATAAACTTTTCATATTTCAATTTTTAAGGTTGCAGTTGGAAGTATTGGCAGCATGTTGACTCTTTGTCCGGTTTTGCGATCAAAATAAAAAATATTCTTTCGGTTATATAAATTTAAAATATTGAGACTTAAGGTTATGTCCGCATAGGACAAACTAACTTTTTTAGATAAACTAAGGTCCAACCTATGATAAGTAGGCAATCGTCCAAGATTCTGGTCTCCGAGTAAAGTAAAAGGAGTATAGTTTCCGTACAAACTCCCAAGGTTAAAAAGGTTACCCAAATATAGTTTATCATA
>JALHTS010000363.1 GCA_022865965.1 Ignavibacteriaceae bacterium | reverse complement strand
AGTAAAATCATTCCTAGTGTCTTCATTTCTTTCTTAGAACAGATATATTACAAGGTCGCATTATCCGGAAAGGAATCTAATAAATTTTATCAGTCGTAATACAGATTATTATATAAGAGGAATAAAACCTTTTTTATCGGTGATAATCATAAACGAATCAAAGAGGCGGTAATTTTATATTATATAACTTCTGCTTTGCGCCCGGTTGATTTAAATTCAGCAGGTTGACTGATTTAGTTAAAAATTATTTTATTTTGGTCATTAAAATCTGAAAGCTAAGTTTTATATAACTGATTTAGATACTATGACATCAAACAAAAAAAAATATTTAATAGCCGCATTTCTAACGGCGTTTTCCTTTTACTTTGTTTCTCCCGCTGCATTAACTCCCACAAATCAGGAATGTTTTATGGTACTGGTGGGAAAGAAAGCTACCAAAACAGGAAAAGTAATGTTAGCCCATAACAATGATCTGACCGGTAAAGAAGCTTCGTTTGTTGAAATAATCCCCCCCAATTATGATTCAGGACAGGTGTTAATTAAGTATTCAACAGGTGCGAGCATTACTTTATATGCAAGAACATACAGAATACTAATTCAAAGGATTGAAGAAGGATTTGCGGAAGGCGATGCCGTTGCAATTAATGAATTTGGTGTTGCTATTGCCGGAGGTGTAGCTCTTGGAAGTGATAGAAATCAAAAAGCTAAACGAATTGCTCCACTTGTACCAAATGGGTTACCGGGTGGAATCAGATATGATATTCTTGCAAGGAGCAAAACAGCAAGAGAGTGTGTGATGATGCTTGGCGATGCTTATTCAGAATATGGTGTTTCTTATCCAAGCGGAGTTGGAATAGCTGACAGCAGCGAAATATGGTACATTGAGTGCGGAGGAGGCAAACAATGGGCTGCAGTTCGTGTTCCCGATAGCTGTTATTGGGTGCAGGCTAATGGTTACAGAATAGGAATTATTGATACTTCGGATAAAGAATATTTTCTTACTTCTCCCGGACTTCTTGAATTTTGTGTTGAGACCGGATTGTGGAACCCAGAGGAAACCTACTTCAACTTTGCAAAAGTTTTTGGCGATGGAAGAACTAAAGAAAATGGTGGATTGGAATATGACAGACTGCGTGTTTGGCGAGGACTTAATTTGCTTTCACCTTCACTAGGTTTGAAGTCCAATGACGAAAACCTGCCAACTTATCCGGTTCCTGATAATCTGATTACAGAATCAGATTTGTTTGCCGTATTGCGGGATTTCTATGCAGGTACAGACTATGACAGAAGTAACAAATATCCAATGGATGAATCAATTCGTTCAATTGCAACATGGCGGGGAGTACATTCCAGTGTAATTGTAATCACACCCTCGCAACCAATTGAAAGCGCTGCAATTCTGTGGTCCGGAATAGGGTCATCTTTTGTAACCGGATTTACTCCGATTCCATTTGGCGTGAGTCAGATACCTTCAAAGTATAATTCAGCAAACGAAGAATCAGCTTTTTATATGTTCTTTCAACTAGCAAAAACATCATCATCAGATTGGGAAAGAATTAAGTCTATACGAAATTCTTTTGCCGAAGATGAAAGTGATCTTCTGGAGCAAATAAATCGATTGATTGAAGAAAAAAATCTGTACAAAATTAATGTGAAGAGATTGAATTCATTTACGGAATATGCAGCAAAGAAAATACTTGATAAGGTAAATCAGTGGTTGGAAAAATAGGTTTATCACTTTTTATATAAGCAGCACAATGGATAATTAATTTAATGATTTGAGTACTCGTTAAAAAACAAATATATATCTATAGTGATTTTAATAATAACAAAATAATCATTGTTTATATCAAATAATT
>JALHTS010000362.1 GCA_022865965.1 Ignavibacteriaceae bacterium | reverse complement strand
TACTTGCTTCTCAGCGGATGGAAGAACGGTTCTATATTTTCAGCAAATCATCCTGATAATGAATGGGAAACATTTGTAAAAAAACTTCCAACGCTTGATGGTGTAAAGACAGCATTGTTTTCTACTTATAAATTCTTTTCAGGTGGTATATTCAGAAGTATGAAAAAATACCTCGGGGAAAAAACGAGGAATTTGGAGTATGCTTTTAAATCAAGGGATGGTTCTCTTTCTATTTCTAATCAAATAGCACTGAATGATTTTATAAGATAGAGATTTTAAAAATTCCAGAGACTGAAAAACATATCTTTGTGTTCTACACCAGACTTTTCATCCTTCTGCTGAGACTGGCAGGACAATAATGAAAAAATAACTTCAGACCTGTCTGCCGGAGGCAGAGAGAACAGAGAAATAAATCATACAATTAAAATCCCTTGTTCCCAATATGGGAACTTACTATATTTGGCTGTGCGAATAATAGCAATAAAAAGATTAAAAGATTTCTGGAAGAAGCATTCGGATGCCGAGCAGCCTTTACGAGCCTGGTACTCCGAAGTCAGTAAAGCTGATTGGAAAAAGCCGTCAGATATTACAAAGCATTATCGTACAGCCAGTATATTAGTTAACAATAGGGCAGTTTTTAATATAAAAGGAAATGATTACAGACTAATTGTAACAATTAATTATGCATATAAAATCGTTTATATAAGATTTGTTGGTACGCATAAGGAATATGATAAAATAAACGCAGAGGAAATCTGAAATGAATATTAAACCTATCAAAACAAAAAAGGATTACGAAGCAGCGCTTAAAAAAATTGAAATGCTTTTTGATTCAAAACCAAATACAACAAATGGTGATTTGCTTGAAGTTCTTGTAACACTTGTGGAAGCTTATGAGAAGAAAAACTTCAATATTCTTCCACCTGATCCGATCGAGGCAATTAAATTTAGAATGGAACAGCTTGGATTAAAGCAATCAGATATTGCCAAAGTTGTTGGAGGCAAAAACAGAGCTTCAGAAATACTAAACAGAAAAAGAGAGCTTACAGTACAAATGATGAGGGACCTTCATATAAAATTCAATATCCCCGCGGAATCTCTTTTGTCCTAATCTCCAGAGGCGACAGCAGTATTCTTTTCTTAAAACTCTGTGTTCTCTGTGTATTCTTCACGTACTCTGTGGTAAAAAACAATCGCAGACCCGTCTGCCGGAGGCAGAGAGCACAGAAAATAGACTTTCACAGAGTTAACAAAGAAAAAGTCACGCTGCTTCCTGATAACAAGTTTTTAACAATACCGCCGGTATTCTTTTCTTAAAAAACCCAGATAGTTTTAACCGGGTTTGAGGATAAGGTTTTATTATCAATTATACCTTACTTTTATTGATTAGGAAATTTTGAGTTGAAACTTTAACTTTTAATTAAGAAATAAAATTTAGATTAAATAACTCTCAGTATAAATTAAAAATATTACATGCTCAAATACCAAAAAATCCTGATTTCTTTGAATCCAGAATTGATGATTTTGAATAAAGCGGAAAATAATCTAGCATATCATGTCTCTCTATCAAGAATATAAATCATCCCTAAAAATTACTGCCGGTGAAGAGCTCTTCGATCTTTTACTATTCCGCCCGTTAGCTTTTATTCTTGTTAAAGGAATATCTTCTACACGTATAACACCAAATCAGCTTACCTTCGCGGGCATCTTATTTTACATCGCTGCCGGAGTATTTATATCAACAGGATCAATTGAGGCTGTTTTTGCAGCAGGATTATTTATTGTTATTGGCAATGTTTTAGACTGTGCCGATGGTCAGCTTGCACGTGTAAACCAATCCGGATCTGAGTTTGGAAGAATATTAGATGGTATGGGCGATTATATTTCCGCAATATTATTGTTTATCGGTATCGGTTTGTGGGGTAACTCTCAATCGTATGATCCGCTGATCTGGTGGGGACTTGTAATTGTAACCGGTGTGGCTTACGGATGGCAGGCTTCACTTGTAGATTACTATCGTAATGAGTTTGTTTCACATTTTGAGGGC
>JALHTS010000361.1 GCA_022865965.1 Ignavibacteriaceae bacterium | reverse complement strand
TTCAGTAGTTTGATCGCAAGCATAGCCAAACATTATTCCCTGATCACCGGCACCGCCTCTATCAACTCCCATTGCTATATCTGGTGACTGAGAATGAATTGCATTAAGAACTGAACATGATTCAGCATCAAACTTATAATCAGCACTTGTGTAACCTATTTTTTTAACTGTAGCACGAACTACATCCTGAACTTCTACATAAGATTTTGTTGTAACTTCACCGCCAACTAAAACCAATCCGGTTGTTACAAAGGTTTCGCAGGCAACTCTTGCATTGGGATCATCTTTAATTATTGCATCAAGAATTCCATCGGAAATTGCATCTGCTACTTTATCGGGATGACCTTCAGAAACCGATTCAGATGTGAATAAAAACGACATACTAATTTATCCTTTAAAGTGAATTTTATTGTTCAATTATGAATTTCGAGTGCGAAATTTAGCCAATCTCATCATGATAAACAAAAATATTTTAATGGGATATTTGGCTATTTTTACAGTGATTAAAAAACAAAACTATCATTAAAATGATTACTAAAATCACACGACTATTTAACATACAGCATCCCATCATTCAAGCCGGAATGGTTTGGGTTTCCGGCTGGAAGCTTGCTTCAGCAGTATCAAACTGTGGTGGGCTCGGTTTGATCGGATCCGGTTCAATGAAACCTGAATTGTTAAGAGAACATATCCAAAAATGTAAAGCTTCAACAGATAAACCGTTCGGTGTTAACATTCCATTACTTCGCGGTGATGCTGACGAACTTGTAAGAGTGACAATAGATGAAGGAGTAAAAATTGTTTTTACTTCTGCTGGTCATCCGAAAAAATATTCGGCTTTGTTAAAAGAAAACCAAATTAAACTTGTCCACGTTGTTCCAAATATTAAATACGGATTAAAAGCACAAGAAGCAGGCTGTGATGCGGTCGTCGGTGAAGGTGTTGAAGCAGGTGGACATAACGGAGCAGATCAGCTCACAACCTTCGCACTTATTCCTCAGCTTGTTGATGCTCTTGATATTCCTGTTATTGCAGCAGGTGGAATTACTGATGGCCGGGGAATTTTAGCGGCACTTTCTCTCGGTGCCGAAGGAGTTCAGATTGGGACAAGATTTGCCGCAACTATTGAATCATCTGCTCACGAAAATTATAAAAAGAAAATAGTAGGTTCTGGTGATGTTGACACTGTCCTCGCATTTCGTAAAATAGGATTGGTAAGAATGATGAAAAATGATTTTGCACTACGTTCAGTTAAAGCAGAATTTGAAGGTTGGAATGAAAATGAATTAAAAGAACTTCGTGGAACAAAACGTGAACAACTTGGCATTTTTGAAGGTGATGAAAATGAAGGAGCAATGGAAGCCGGACAAGGCGTCGGTTTGATTAAGGATATTCCGAATGTTAAAGAATTGTTTGAAAGATTGCTCTTTGAGTATGAGTCTGCTTTAAAAAGATTGCCAACTCCTTAAGGACAATATAGTACGCGGATTTTTATGATTATTTAAGATCAGTTATGATCATAACAGATCATAATGATCAATGTCCCATTGTTTTCAACTATTTAAATAAGATTCAATAACTTCATCAACATTTTTAGCGGTTGGAAAGTATGAATGAATCTTTCTTAAAACTGCTTCTACAACCGCATCTGGACAGCTTGCACCACTTGTTAAGATTATATCGACAACATCTTTAACCGGGAGAAAATTCTCCGTTACAACTTCTTTGTGTTTCTGAATATTAAAATGACTGATTGACTTAT
>JALHTS010000360.1 GCA_022865965.1 Ignavibacteriaceae bacterium | reverse complement strand
ACAGGTTTTTGAAGCAGCTATTCCTATTGCAATCATTGCAGTAGGAGTCTCTACTTTACTTAAAATAAAAGGCTCGCTCGGTCAGAATGTGATTATTCAATCCATTGGACAAAACTCCGGACTGATTGTAGCGGGAGCTATCTTCACAATTCCGGCTTTATATATTCTTAATCTCGAAGCACATTTTTACCAGATATTTCTTGCATCTGCGTTTGGTGGAGTTCTTGGAATTCTTTTCCTGATACCATTCAGAAAATATTTTGTGGCAGAAATGCATGGTAAATTTCCGTTCCCCGAGGCTACTGCTACAACAGAAATTCTTGTCGCAGGGGAAAAAGGTGGAAAGCAGGCGCTAGTGCTTGTCGTAAGCGGATTGATTGGCGGTATTTATGATTTCATCATCGCAACTTTCGGATGGTGGAGTGAAGTTTTCACAACAAGAGTATTCGGTTTTGGCGAAATGCTTGCTGATAAGTTTAAACTTGTTTTCAGATTGAACATTGGTGCCGCTGTAATGGGACTCGGCTATATCGTAGGTTTGAAGTATGCTGCAATAATTGCTGCAGGATCTTTTGTGTCGTGGTATCTTTTAATTCCTGTTGTTTCATATATCGGTGCCGGATTAACAGAACCTTTCGGAACTGGTGCAACAAAATTAATATCAGCAATGTCTGCTGAAGAAATTTTCAGACAGTATGTTCGTCATGTTGGTATCGGCGGAATTGCAATGGCGGGGATTATCGGAATTATTCGTTCATCAAAAATTATTCAATCAGCTTTTTCTCTCGGCTTCAAAGAAATCTTTGATAAAAAGGGCGCTAATAACAAAAAGTTAAGAACGCAGATTGATGTTTCAATGAAAACAATCCTTGTAGGAATTGTAGCAACCGCAATTCTTCTTCTTGTGTTCTTCCATTTTGGTGTTGTTAATAATATCGGCTGGGCTTTAGCAGGATTATTAATTGTACTCATCATTTCTTTCCTGTTTACAACTGTGGCTGCAAATGCAATAGCTATTGTTGGAACTAATCCCGTAAGCGGAATGACTTTAATGACGCTGATTCTTTCTTCAATCGTTCTTACTTCTGTTGGGTTGAAAGGTGAATCCGGAATGATTGCCGCATTAATAATTGGCGGAGTTGTATGCACAGCACTTTCAATGGCGGGTGGATTTATTACAGATCTTAAAATCGGTTACTGGCTCGGTTCAACTCCGCGTAAACAGGAAAGCTGGAAAATTCTTGGTGTTCTTGTTTCGGCCGTAACAGTGGGATTTGTAATTATGATATTAAATGAGACATACGGATTTGTTGGTGAAGGCTCACTCGTTGCACCGCAGGCAAACGCAATGGCAGCAGTTATTCAGCCCTTAATGGATCAGCAGCCTGCGCCGTGGATGTTATATATTGTCGGAGTAATACTTGCCGCAGTATTAACTATGATAAGAGTTCCTGCACTTGCCTTTGCTCTCGGAATGTATATACCACTTGAGTTAAATACTCCTTTGTTAATTGGCGGATTGATTGCTCATTTTGTTTCAACACGCAGCAAAGATGAAAAAGTTAACACAGCAAGAAGAGAACGCGGAACATTAATTGCATCAGGATTTATTGCCGGCGGCGCATTGATGGGTGTAATAAGTGCAATGCTCAGATGGCAGGGTTTCAACTGGGTTAATCCTGAATGGGCAGAATCACACTCCGCAGAACTTCTAGGACTTGTAATGTTTGCAAGTATTTGTGTTTATATGATTTGGGATTCATTACGAGGAAAAGTAGAAGAATAAGCCCCCTCTAAATCTCCCCCTAAGGGGGAGACTTTATGTTCTTAACCTTCGAGGTTGCATTAAAAACCTCGAAGGTTTTTGTTTATAAAATCCTTTTCATCCTTTCATTAATCAGTTCTTTGTAAAGAAATTTCGTTTCTTCTTTTAGAAAACTTCTGCCTATCATTTCATTAAAATGAGATGCTGAAGAATTAAATTTCTTAAAGATATTTTCCTGCACTTTAGAGGCAATTCCTAATTTTTCAGCGAACAATTCAAAATCTTTTTTCCTCAGGTTGTTTTTCTTTCCATTTAAAGTTAAAGCCAGTTCTTCTTTATCTTCAGGCATTAACAACTTCGTCGAAAGTAAGTCATAAGCAGGCGAAAGAGTAATTTCGTCATCTTCATTTGTAAGAAGAGAAAAATTTTTCAAATGCATATCGGCATTGCCGGTGATAAAACAGAACAAAGTTAATTCAAAAAATCGTGTTGCCTCGTTACCGGAATAATGCGAGTATTTTAATATTGCTTTGCCAACTTTTTCCATTGAGCCGGAGTATTTTCTCTCCGTTAAAACTTCTGTAATCTGAGCCATATCTTCAAGATGAAGTTTACTTGACTTCAATCTGTCAAATCTTTTACTGATATAGGCAAGTTCACCTGACTTTAATCTCATCAATGAATGCCCCGCAGTTTTAATCCCGGCTAACTCTGCTAAGTGCATTGTTAAATCTTCAACCTCAGGCATTTCAGGGAATCTATCAAATGGTGGTTTTAAAATATAGTTTCCCCATAATCCTACCATTGTCAGTCTGCTCTTTCCCTTTTTTTCTTTTGAGATTTCAACAGATAATTTGGGTTGAACACCTGTAACTGATATGCTTCTTCCAAGTATTTTTATTGCAAGTTCATCTATGTCGTTCAAACTAAAATCTATTTCCGGTGGAATCTCTGTCCCGAATAATTTTTTACTGCAATTATGATGGAAATCCAATTCACTTTCTTTGAGTTGTAAATAGCAATGTAAACATCTGTTTGTCATTTCACTGCCTCTTTCTCAATCGGAATTACACTAACAGCACCAATACAATCTTTGCAAAAAGTCAGTAACAAACTCATCCTATTGCGAGAATTTATTTTCCAATTTTTTTCAGCAATCTCAAGTAACCAGCCTTCAGGAATTAATCCATCAAAAAAGGGAAACATCGTTTTACTTCTAAAGGATTCTTTCTGCAAAGGCAGAGTAAAACTTACTGCTTTTGGATTAGCTGAATTAAGATACTCTTCCTTATAAGTAAATGAATACCCGTTTTCATCTTCAGAGATAATCCCGGCAAATTCGTTTTTATAAAAAACTTTTCCGTTTTTCATTATTCATCATCTCCAAATGATTTTTTTGTTGGACCAAGTTCATGCCCAAACAAAAATAAAACAAGATTTACTTTATCCATTTGCAAAGTTTTTTTTCCTTGCTCAAGTTCTCGAATAAACCGCAGACCAACGCCGGATCTTGCTGCTAATTGTTCTTGTGTTAGATTAAGCTTTTTTCTTTTTTCTTTTACAAAGTCTGGTAATGATTTCATTTTTATACCCGTTCAGGTGTAATAATTATTATTTATACCAAATATATACCCGTGCGGGTATATATGCAAGAGGATTTTTATCTTTTATACCCGGCCGGGATTAGTGAGATGAAAGAAAAGTCAGATATTTCTTGTGTATAAATACCATTTGTAGTTATTTTCTATGAGCATCAGCAAACTCACGTCCCGCTTTAAGCGCCTCTATATTAAGCTGAACTATCTTTTCTCCTTTTCTTCCGAAAATTTTCTTTATTCCATTCTCAAGCGATTGATAAGGAATATCAAGAAAAGGAGACGCCGCGCCGAGCATTACCATATTTGAAGAGCGCGGAGATTTTACTTGTCTTGCAATCTTATCTGCGTTGATTGCAATGTGATGAGGAAGTTTTTCAATTTCTGCAATAAGATCTTT
>JALHTS010000359.1 GCA_022865965.1 Ignavibacteriaceae bacterium | reverse complement strand
CAACAGTTTCTTCTTTAGAAAATGAACTAGAGATTTGAACGATCAAAGCATAGCCGAGAAATAAAATGAGCAGAGCCAGAACAACAATAATGATGTTGTGTAAAAAATTTGAAGCCGGTTTGGAAGCCTTTTTTTGCTGCGATGTTTCTTTGGAGTTGGAATTACCCTTCACGAATTTCTACTCTGCTTCTTGCATTATCTTAAGTTAAATGGATTATAAAAAGGATCATAGTAAGCGTAAGATCCTCTGTTATAGTAACTGGAGAATGGATTATAATAATATGATCCGGGATATTGGTTGTATTGAAAATGAATACTAAAATCTTTCCATGGTCTGTAATTCAGAGCGGCACGACTGATATAAATACCTGAAAGATCATTCTGAAATTCTTTCCCTAAAGTGCTGTATGGTGAATGAACAATACTTGCATCAAACTGAACATTAAGATCTTCGGAAAAACGATACATCATACTGTTTGTGTAAGTTCCGAGTGCAATTCCCTGACCGGCGAATGATGAATAAGACATTCCAATAGAGTGTCTCATTGAAAAGTTTTCGCTGTTTAGAAATCCAAACAATGAACCTGAAGAATAATCTACTATTCCATCTTTAATGTTGCTCGTTGGAAATGCAGGATCTTTAAACTGAGCATAACTAACTGCGGCAAACAAAACTATGACTACAAATAACAGCTTTTTCATAAATTCACCAAAAATTTTTGTGCATTATATCTAAATGATTTATTAAAATCAATGTATAGTACTAACAAGTAATAAATCAAAAATCCTATTAAAAATAATTATTCCTTTTGCTTTTCAAATATAGCCAGAATATTGAATCTATTTCAAGACAGAAGATAGATAGATAAACTGACACAATTTAGACGTATCTGATTTATTTTTGTTTTACGAGCACAGAAAACTTGACATATAAACAAATAGGTGCTTACTTTCACTCACAAACTATGAAAATTTTAGTAATAGATAATTACGATTCTTTCACCTACAATCTTGTTCAACTTCTTGGAAGTTTTAACTGTAAAACAATTATAAGAAGAAATGATGAGATTGATTCTGACGATATACAAAAACTCACGCCCGATAAAATTCTTATTTCACCCGGTCCTGGAAAACCTGAGGATTCAAAAGTTTCTCTTGAAGCTATAAAAAATTTTGGGGACAGCATTCCAATCCTTGGGGTTTGTCTTGGTCATCAGGCTATGGCTATTTGTTTCGGTGGGAAAGTTGTAACTGCTCCAATATTAATGCACGGAAAAACCTCAAAGATTAAACACACTAATACTTCTGTCTTTAGAAACATCCCACAAAACTTTGAAGCAATGAGATATCATTCACTTATTGTGGAAAGAGAATCTCTTCCGTCAGTTTTTTCTGTTACAGCAGAATCCGATTATGGAATGATTATGGGAATGAAACATAAGAACTATCCGCTAACCGGAATTCAATTCCATCCCGAATCCATTCTTACTAAAGAAGGAAAAGCAATAATTAAAAACTGGTTAGATGAATAATCCGGAATGATGGAGTTATGGAGGACAACTATTTTTTCATTATTCTAATACTCCAGCACACCATAATTCCTGTTCTTATGTAAAGACAATCTATTAATCCTGACTAGAAACCAAATCACTCATTGACTTTTACAATCATCTCGATTTCAACCGGTGCATTTATTGGAAGTCCGCTTACGCCAACTGCACTTCTAGCATGTAAACCTTTTTCACCAAATATTTTTCCAATTAGTTCTGATGCGCCATTTGCAACTTTTGGCTGTGCAGTAAAACCATCTTTATTATTTACAAATACTGTCAGCTTCACAATTTCTTCAATCTTATCCAAATTTCCGATAACACCTTTAATTGCGGCAAGACAATTCAACGCACAAATTTCCGCTGCTTTTTGTCCTTCTTCTTCACTTAATTCAACACCGATCTTACCGGCATATTTTAATTCTCCTTTAACAAGCGGCACTTGTCCTGATGTCATAACGAGATTTCCAACTCTTTTAGCAGGAATGTAAGCTGCAAGTGGTTTTGCAACTTCCGGAACTTCGAAACCAAGTTCCTTTATTTTTTCTTCAATCATATTCTCTCCAGGAAATACTGAAATAATTTTTATTAAATTTGTTAAGTTTATTTTACAACCCTTCAAAGGATTATAATGACTCAAACCAAATTTAATGAATTCATTGACATTGTTAAACGATTACGAAAAGAATGTCCATGGGATAAAGAACAGACAAACGATTCAATAAAAGCCAATACTATTGAAGAAGCTTATGAAGTTGTTGATGCAATAGATCATAAAAATTATGAGGAATTAAAAAAAGAGTTAGGTGATTTACTCCTGCATGTTGTTTTTCACACCGTTATTGTAGAGGAGCAAAACAAGTTTGACATAAACGATGTAATTGACGCTATCCAAACAAAACTAATAAGAAGACACCCTCATGTTTTTGGTGAAAAGAAAGTAAATGGTTCTGAAGAGGTAAAGAAAAACTGGGAAGAAATGAAGCTTCACGAAGGCAGAGAAAATCTGCTCGATGGCATCCCGGAAAGCCTTCCAGCGCTTCAGAGAGCCCACAGGCTGCAAGAGAAAGCTTCTAAGGTGGGTTTCGACTGGGAAAAGAAAGAGGACGTTTGGGGCAAAGTTATTGAGGAAATCCAGGAAATGCATAAATCTGAAAAAACCGGTACAAAAGAGGAGTTGGAAAAAGAATTTGGTGATGTGTTTTTTGCTTTGGTTAACTATGCAAGATATTTAGGTATTAATCCGGAAAATGCACTTAGGAAAACTAATCGAAAATTTATTAAACGGTTCTCTTTTGTAGAAAACAAGATAAAAGAATCGGGCAGAAATATCAGTCAATCAAATCTTACTGAAATGGATAAGTTTTGGGAAGAAAGTAAAAAGCTGCCGGGCTTTAACTAGATTTTTTTCCGTTACCATTTGCTTCGTTGAATTTATCGTACGCATCAATAATATCTTTAACTAATCTGTGTCTTACAACATCTTCTTTATCAAAGTATGCAAATCCAACTCCGGGAATTCCGTTAAGAATTTCCTTAGCCTGCACAAGTCCGCTTCTTGATTTAACCGGTAAATCAATCTGAGTTATATCACCTGTAATAATTGCATTTGAATTTGCACCAAGTCTTGTTAAAAACATTTTCATCTGAATATCAGTAGCATTTTGTGCTTCATCAAGAATAACAAAAGCATTGTTTAATGTTCTACCGCGCATATACGCTAAAGGAACAATTTCAATTATTCTTTTTTCTAAATATCCTTTTAGTTTTTCGGGAGGTATCATATCATCGAGCGCATCATAAAGCGGTCTTAAATAAGGATCTATTTTTTCCTGAAAATCTCCCGGAAGGAAACCCAGACTTTCACCTGCTTCAACGGCGGGTCTGGCAAGAACTATTTTCTTTATCACACCCCTTTTCAAAGCTGAAACTGCAATTGCAACTGCAAGATAAGTTTTTCCTGTTCCGGCTGGACCGATAGCAAAACAAATATCATTCGTGGCAGCAATCTGCAGGTATTTTCTTTGTCCCGGTGTTTTAGCTTTTACAATATCGCTCTTTGTATAAAGCACAATTGAATCATACTCGTCTTCGGCTATTATTTCTTTTCCTTCAAGAGTTAAATCGAGAATTGTCCGGACATCAGAAGTTTGAAGTCTTCCGCTGGTATTTAGAACATAAACCATTTCTTTGATGATTTTTTCTATTTGTTCAACTTCTTCCAGCACACCTTTTATGTTAAAAATATCTCCTCTTACCGTAATGGTAGAGTTAAACCGCTCTTCAAGTAATTGAAGGTTTGCATCATTGATTCCAAGAAGCAACATCATATCTACATTAGAAAGAGTAAGTTTTTTTTCAGCTATGGTCATAATAACTTAGTTTAAATATAAAAAGCCCTTATCAATCTCTGACAAGGGCTTAAATCATTTGAAAAAAGCTGCTCAATTATTGAACAGGAGCAGGCTTATAATTTATTCTTAATTTTTCGTATTTAGATTTTTCTTCTTCAGTAAGCTGAGGAACTTTAAATACTTGCTTAGGATATATTAAGTCAGGATTTTTAATCTGATCTCTGTTAGCCTGATAAATAATCGGCCAAGCAAAACCGTTTCCGTAATGCTCTGTCTTGCGGGCAATTCCCCAAAGATGGTCGCCTCTAACAACAGAGTACATAATATCTTTTGGTGCTTCTATCCATGCATCAAGAGCGTTTTGCATATCACCATGAACTTTTTTGAAAAATTCAGGTAAAGCACTGATCTTGTTCATTTTTAGAGCGTTAAGGTCTGCTTGCCTATCATCTTTTGGACCTTCTTTTCTGTTGATCATACCGCTTAATTCATTAACGGCTTTTCTGAAGTTATCAACATCAGATCTGTTAGCACCAACCATCTGATATAGTTCGTCGATGCACACTTCAGGATCACCTAAATCTTGTGATTTAAGATTATCGATGTCTAATTTAAGTGTATTAATTTCACTTACTAGAGCATCTTTTTTAGCCTTTAGACGGCTCATTTCTGCTTCCCATTCTTCTTCGGTCATTTCCTCCTGTGCAAAAGCAAGACCTGCAAAAAGAAAAAGGGAAAGAATAAATAAAATATTTCTGAATTTCATATGAATTACCTCCGTAATCAATTTAATATTAAAAAATTATTGAGGAAGCTTTTCAAGGTTAACCCTTGTTTCTTCTTTTTGTTTTTCGCATTCAGCCATTTTTCTATTGATGTCCTGAATATCTTTTTCAAGTTTTGCCCTTTGATCCTTAAGGCTGTTTGCTTCTGCTTCGAGAGATTTAACCTCGATCCTTAATGCATCAAGTTCAGCTATTTGAGCTTCACTCAATCCACCACAACCACTTAAGAAGATGGTTGCTAAAGCTAAACTACCAATTACAACGGTAGTTTTGAGCGATTTTGTTATGTTCATACTTAACCTCCGATAAATATATTATTATTGGTAAGACCAGTTAAAACTGAATCTAAATTTAGTAAAAAGAATGATAACTGAAAATAAAATTTCAAAAAAAACTTAGATTTTTATTATTATTTTTTAATTAACCTTAAAATAACGTTTATTTGCAATCAAATAAGCCTTTTTTCAACAAAACTAGTGTAATTATTACCTGCAATAATTATATGATCAAATACAGGAATATCCATAATTTTTCCGGCTTCAACCAGTTTTTTTGTAATTGATATATCTTCATTGCTTGGTTCAGGATTACCACTTGGATGATTGTGAAGTAATATTATGCTCGCTGCACTTTGTTCTAACGCTGATTTAAATATTTCTCTTGGATGAACAACACTTGAATTCAGGTTGCCAATCGAAACTGTTTCATGCTTAATTATTTTATTTGCTGAATTAAGACAAATAACAAGGAACCGTTCTTTAACCTCATCTCTGAAAAGCGGAATGAACATATTAGCAACATCTTCTGGTGAAGTTATTTTCTTTTCAGAGTGCCACTTTTCCTGCGATAAAATTCTGCGGCTTATTTCAAACGCAGCCAATAAAGCAACAGCTTTATCTTTTCCAACCCCGCTGTTTTTCTTTAAATCTGCTAGAGATCTTGAGGCAAGCTTTGCAAGATTTCCTTCTTTACCAATCATTTCCTGTGCAACGGCAACAACGGATTTACCTATTTTCCCGGTTCTTAAAAGAATAGCAAGAAGTTCTGCATCTGTTAAACTTTGCGGACCTCTTAGAATCAGCTTTTCTCTTGGTCTGTCATCTAAAGGAAGATCTTTTATTCTATTCATTCTGATTCTGAAATTTTATTGAAAAATCTTTCAAAAAATGTTAATGATTTAATGTATAAAAAATGAAATAAATTTACTCGATCTTGAACTTGAACCTGAACTTAAACTTAAACAATCATCTCCCGGCCCTGAATTTATCAACAAGCAGAAAGATACCATCACTATAACGAACTATATTAAGAAATTTATTCATACGCGATTGATCAAATGAAATATTATTTTTAAAACCTACACTGCTAATTCCCGATTCCATTTTCAGTTTGATTGCTTTACGAGTTGGATCAATATTTCTCATTGCAGTCAGCAAATATTTTGCAGTATCATATCCGTATAAAATATTTCTGTTTACTTCTTTGCCGGTAACATCCTGAAATGCTTCTGTGAAGTCTTTAAATATCTTATCGTTGAAATCAATAAAATAATCAGATGTGAATACAAGTTTATTACTTAAGTCCGGTGATGTTTCAAATCCTTTAACCAACATCCAATCCTGATTACCATAAATAGGCAGATTCAGACTGTGTTGGACTAATTGTGATAAAATGGCGGTTGCATCAATCTTATCAGCAAGAGGAATATAAATCCCCTCTATTGTTGATGATTGTGAGGCTATGTTTTTTATTTGTTCACTTAAATCAAAACTATTACTGCGGTATGATTCACGAACGACTATTTCTCCGCCTAATTTTTCAAACTCATCAACAAAATTCGAAGCTAGCAAAGGTGAATAACCTTCTATGGCATTAAGGATTGCCATTCGTCTTTTATTTTCAACATAAAAAAGATATTGAGCAAATATTCTTCCTCTTATTGAGAATGGTGGATTTGTCTGGAAAAAATTTGAACTTATATCAGTTAAGTCTTCATCAGTTGCAGTGGGAGAAATCATCGGAAGATCAACGTCACGGAATTCATTTAGTGCAATTCTAACTTCATCACTGAATATAGGCCCGATTATGCACCTGACGGAAGAATTATTTACAAATTCCTCTTTAATAGCTGTAATATTTTCTTTTCTGCTCCTAGTATCCCTAATAAGAATTCCTATTTTATTTTCTCTTCCTTTATTATGTTCAGAGATTGCATACTTAATTCCTTCAAGAATTTCCTGTCCGGCAAGATTTTGTTTACCGTCATTATCATTTAAAGGAAGCATTACACCGATCAGAATTCCTTTATCTCCATAACTTGAGATTGTCGAAGAATTTGTTTTTAATCTTTCTGCTTCTTTGAATTCATCTGATGAACTATAAGATGAAGTGATTTCATTAAAACTGCGGATAGCATTTACATTGTCATTTTCGAGTAGATATTTCTTACCCAAAACCAATAATAAAAATGGTTTTAGTTTTCTGTCTTTAGCTTCATCTGAAAATGGTTTTATCTGTTTAGAAGTTAGATGGTTTAATGCAATATTTTGGGTAAATGATTTGAATTCAAATTTGTCTTCGGAGGTTGATGAATTTTCAACAAGTTTTACGGCTTCTTTAAATGCATCACTATATTTTAATTGATCATAGTTGAGCTTTACTTTGAGATAAAGAAAATCATTTACATAATTACTTGAGGTGTTCTTTTCAAGAAACCTGTTTATTTCTCTTTCAGCCTGGGAATATTTGGTCTGATCAATCAAAATTTTTGCAATGAAATATTTTGCAGCGAAAGTTTTAGGATTAAGTTTATAATTTTCAACAACTTTATAGAATGTCCGTAAAGCCTCATCAGACTTGCCTGATTTATATAAATTCAAAGCGCTATTAAACTCGTTTTCCTGAGCAAAAAGAGTTCCAAAGAAAAGTATAATTAATAATCCAACAATTACTTTATTCATTACTCACTCTGCCTGTTTTCT
>JALHTS010000358.1 GCA_022865965.1 Ignavibacteriaceae bacterium | reverse complement strand
TATCGGATTGAAAGTGGGTGATTCGCCAAAACGATTTCTGAAAAATCAAGTTTATAAAGTCTCTCAGACACCCTACTCTGTTTCCTTTAATGGAAATGATTCCAACAGTGAAATAAAAATCAGTTACGAATTTTGTAAAAACGAACCCGCTATGGTGATTACTTATGAAATAACTAATGCGTCTGATACCGAAAAAGAATATGAAGTATATACAAGGTTAGAAGCAACACTTCGGACAAGTCACACTTATAAAATTATTGATAGTGCATATACGGAATTTGAAAAGCAAGGTTCGATAATCAGAGTTAACTATCCTTACATTGAAACAGGTAATGCGCAAGTATTTGTAATGAATTCAGGATTGGAGCCATCAAGCTTTACGACTAAAAAAGAAAAGGATAATGGATTTAAAAACCTCGATGATTGGTGGTTGAACACTAACAGTCCTCTTCCGGGAAAAGTAATTCAGAAAGAAAATATCAGCGAACCTGTGGCTGCATTCATTTATAAAAAACAATTAGCTCCGAAAACATCAATTAAAATTATCCAAATTGTAGGGGCATCGCTAATTTCAGAAGCTAAAGAAAAAACCGAATACTTGTCCAAAAATTATCCAAATGAAGTAAGTGAATATGAGAACTACATCTTAAAAGAATCTATAGGCAAAAATGAAATTGTTACTGGAGATAAAGATATTGATTTTACTTCCCGATGGTCAAAAGCAGTCTTGACCACCAATGCTCATTATTTAGATGGACAAATAGTTCCTATGCCTGCTCAGGCAGAATACAATTTTTATTTTACTCACGATGCATTGCTAACTGATTTAGCTGCTGTGAATTTTGATCTGATAAGAGTTAAAAATGATTTATCATATATCATTAGTTTAGCTGATACAGATAAGACAATTCCCCATGCATACTACTGGAAAGACACAACATATAAAACCGAATTTGCCGGGACAGAAAATTGGAATCACTTTTGGTTTACTCTTCTGTGTGCGCGCTATCTGCGACATTCAGGTGATATTGCGTTCCTAAATCAAATGTATTCTTATGTCGAGCAGAGCATTAATACAGCCATGAAAAACAAAGGCTCTGATGATTTAATGTGGTCGTTCAGACCTGATTGGTGGGATATTGGTAATAATTTTGGACCACGTGCTTATATGACAATCCTGGCTATACGTGCATTAAGGGAGTTTAATTATATCTCAACTGTGCTTCAAAAAGATTTAACTGAAATAAAGTTGTATGATGATCTTGCAAACCGGATGAATAAAAAATTAGTCGATACTCTTTGGGATGATAAGCTTAATTACTTAATCAGTTACTTTGAAGATGGAACAGAGGATCGTCATATTTATATGGGATCCCTGCTGGCTTCACATTTTAATCTGCTGGATGACGATAAAAATTTAAAGTTGATAGCTACAGCAAAAGAAAATTTATTAGATGAAAAACTGGGCATATACACTTTATATCCAATGGATCTGCATCTACTAATTGATTATATGAAATTTGCCGGTAATGAAGCCGGTGATCCCTATCATTATGCAAATGGCGGAATCTGGCCGCACGGAAATTCCTGGTATGCGCTTGCATTAATCAATAGTGGTTTAAACAATGAGGCTTTTGAATTCATTAAAAAAACTATGACTTTGAATGGAATAATAAATAGTCCTAACGGTCAACCTGCTTTGTATGAGTACAGAATTAGTGATAAGAATGATCCAGCGGTTTATGGTAAGATAGACAAACCTCAATTCTTATGGGCAGGCGGATGGTACTTTTATACTTTGTATAATTTATTTGGACTGAGAGAAAATGAGTGGAACATTTCATTTAGTCCATTTATTCCTGAAGAAATGGATTCAGTACAACTAACCGTAACTATAAAGGGCGTTCCAGTGGAAGTTGATATTAGTGGTGGAGGGAGTACTTTATCCTCAATCTTATTTGATGGAAAGGAAATTCCATCAGCGATAGTTCCGAATGATATAAATAATTTAGGTAAAATTAATTTAAAATTAGGGAATACCGAAACACCTTACTTAAATTCAGCTAATGCGTTAGTTATTTCGCCCAAGTATGATAAAGAAACAAAGACACTTGAATTTGATCTTGAATCTTTTGAGGGTCATTTTATCGAATTACAAATTATATCTCCTACAGTAAATCAAAATATTTCTATAAATGGAAATTATATTAGCAGTGGGATTACGGAATCTGAGAACAATAATATTTATGAAATAAATCTAAAGCATATTTCTGGTCAAAAGAAAAATCATTATTCAATAAAATTCAAATAAATTTTAAAGAAGGTTCATTATGGCAGTTGTTGAATTAAGGAACGTATCAAAAGTCTATGATAACAAATTAAAAGTTGTGAGTGATGTTAATCTTACAATTAATGATAAAGAATTTGTTGTACTTGTAGGGCCATCCGGTTGTGGTAAATCTACTACACTTAGAATGATCGCCGGACTGGAAGAGATAACTGAAGGTCAAATTTATATTGATGATCAACTCATTAATGATATTTCTCCAAAAGAACGCGACATTGCTATGGTGTTCCAAAATTATGCTCTATATCCTCATATGACCGTTTATGAAAATATGGCATTCGGATTAAAATTAAGAAAATTTAGTAAAGAAGATATTAAGCAAAGGGTGAATGATGCTGCAAAAATCTTAGACCTGGAAAAATACCTGGATCGAAAACCTAAAGCATTATCCGGAGGACAACGACAAAGAGTCGCTGTTGGTAGAGCCATTGTACGTAAACCAAAAGTATTTTTATTTGATGAACCCTTAAGTAATCTTGATGCTAAATTAAGAGTTCAGATGAGAACAGAAATTTCAAAACTTCATCAGAAGCTTGAGGCAACGATGATATATGTTACGCACGATCAAACAGAGGCAATGACTATGGGTGACAGAATAGTTGTAATGAAAGATGGTATAGTAAATCAAGTTGATACTCCAATGAATTTGTATAATAAGCCTATTAATCAATTTGTTGCCGGATTTATCGGTAGTCCCGCAATGAATTTTTTAAAAGGAGAAGTAATAAAAAAAGATGCAATCAAGTTAATTGTAAATAAAGAAATTCAATTGACCATACCCAGTAAATTCAATAGTGTCTTGAGTAAGAATCTAGGGAAAGAAATAACAATGGGAATTCGCCCTGAAGATATAAGCAGTACAAATGATTTAAACAATGTAGAGTTTCAAAAGCTTAAAATACTTGTTGACGTAGTGGAACCTATGGGCAATGAAACTTTTATTTATTTCAATATAGATAAGAAGCAGTTTATTGTTAGAGTTCCATCTTCTAACAATTATAAAGC
This sequence comes from Ignavibacteriaceae bacterium, assembly GCA_022865965.1. Taxonomy (GTDB): domain Bacteria; phylum Bacteroidota; class Ignavibacteria; order Ignavibacteriales; family Ignavibacteriaceae; genus JAGXRK01. The sequence continues at coordinate 1,398 of JALHTS010000358.1, read as the reverse complement.
TGGAGAAGAATCAGATGTTTTCTTTAATGCCGGCAAAGCATTTTATTTTGATGATGAAGGGAATAGTCTGTACTAATATTGTTAAAGTATTTTAATTTTTATTGTTTTGATTAAAATGTTTTTGCAGAATTATGGACCTATTTAAGAAGCAAAAAAAGGAAGGATACTAATTGTGAAAAGAAACTACTTCATTGTTTTACTAGTATTTATCATTTTTGCAGTCATTGCCTTTCTCACAAATATCCTAAATCCGCTTATTCCGGATGTCAAAAAAAGTTTCGAACTCAGCAACACAATGGTGGGGTTCTTACCTTTCGCTTTTTTCATAGCATACGGTATAATGTCTATTCCGTCAGGAATATTGGTCGAGAAATATGGTGAGAAGAAAATGTTGCTTATTCCTTTCATACTGGCATTTGCAGGGGCTATAGTCTTTGTGTCACTACCTTCTCTTCCAATTTATATAATTTCTTTGTTCAGCATAGGTGCCGGGATGGCGATGCTTCAGGTAACGATTAATCCGTTGCTAAGAGTATCTGGTGGTGAAGAACATTTTGCATTTAATTCTGTAATTGCTCAGCTCTTTTTCGGTGGCGCTTCATATCTTGGGCCTTACCTTTACTCTTATTTAGTAGTAAATCTTAATGAATATTCCGGAGGTGGAAACATTCTTTTAGATAGTCTATCCAGCCTCGTCCCTGCAAATCTATCCTGGATTTCATTGTATTGGATCTTTGCCGTTGTGTCTCTCCTTATGATTATCGTGATTGCATCAGTTCGATTTCCTAAATTAGAGTTTAAAGAAGATGAAAGAGTTGGTGGATGGGAATCTTATCTAAAGCTAATTAAAAACAAGTATGTAATTTTATATTTCATAGGAATTTTTGCTTATGTCGGAACAGAGCAAGGTATAGGGAACTGGATTTCTGAATTTTTATCACAATATCACGGAATGGATCCTCAAACCAAAGGTGCTGAGGCAGTCGCCTGGTTTTGGGGATTGTTAACCATCGGTTGTCTGTTGGGACTAATATTACTGAAGTTGGTTGATAGCCGAAAAATTCTTCTTGGTGCTGCCGGTCTCGCTATCATCTGTTTAACGATAGCAATCGTTTCAAGCAGTAGTGTTGCGATGATTGCATTTCCCCTTACTGGGTTCTTCCTATCCGTTATGTGGTCAATAATTTTCTCACTGGCATTAAACTCTGTTGCTGAAAATCATGGGTCTTTTTCGGGAATCCTTTGCACTGGGATAATTGGCGGAGCTATTATACCGTTGATCATTGGAGGATTGGCTGATATTGTTGGGTTGCGTTACGGGATGATGTTCTTATATGTATCCTTAGCTTACATTTTAAGTATCGGATTCTGGGCAAAACCAATTATTACGAATAAAAC
>JALHTS010000357.1 GCA_022865965.1 Ignavibacteriaceae bacterium | reverse complement strand
GAGAACCATAATGGCAAAGTCGGTCAATGGGGAAATTCATATCCGGGTTTTTATACTGTAATGGGAGCGATAGATGCTCATCCAAATTTAGTTGCAGTTTCTCCGCAGGCTCCGATTGCCGATTGGTTTGTTGGTGATGATATGTATCATAACGGAGCTTTTTCTTTATTGTTGTCTTTTAATTTCTTTAAGACATTTGGAATTCCACGTAATGAACTGACAACAAAATGGCCTCAATCAATTCAATATACTTCTCCGGACGCATATACTTTCTTTTTGAATCTTGGTCCCTTAAAGAATGTAAATAAGAATTATCTGAACAACGAAATCCCTTTTTGGGATTCTTTAATGACTAACGGAAACTATAATAACTTTTGGCAAAGCAGAAATGTTCTTCCGCATTTAAAGAATATTAAACCTGCCGTTCTTACTGTTGGTGGATGGTATGATTCAGAAGACCTTTATGGTGCATTGAATATTTATAAAACTATTGAGCAAAATGATACCGAAAATAAAAATTTTATAGTAATGGGGCCCTGGACACATGGACATTGGGTTGTAGGTAAGGGGGATTCATTAAACGACTTTTATTTCGGTAGTAATACAGCAGAATATTTTCGTGATGAAATTCTCTCTCCCTTCTTCAAATATTATCTAAAAGGAGAAGGAGAGTTGAATTTAAAAAGTGCATATTTATTTAATACTGGATATAATAAATGGGAAAGTTTTGATGAGTGGTGTCCACAAGTTACGCAAGATATGGAAGTGTTTTTAAGTAATGGTGGTGAATTATCCTTCAGTAAAAAGACAAATGAAATTAAATTCACAGAATATTTAAGTGATCCGAATAATCCTGTTCCTTACACTAATAAATTTATTGACTCACGTGGATTTTACCGGGAACAATATATGATTGAAGATCAACGGTTTACTTTTACACGTCCCGATGTAATTTCCTTTCAAACGGAACCGCTTGAAAGTGATATAACTACAGCAGGACCAATCATTGCTGACCTTTTTGTTTCAACAACCGGAACAGACGCAGACTGGGTTGTAAAGCTTATTGATGTTTATCCTTATGATATGAAAAATCCTGATCCAAATTCTGCTGAAGTTGAAATGGGTGGATATCAGAGATTAATCAGATATGAAATTATGCGCGGTAAGTATAGAAACAGTTATGAAAATCCTGAACCATTTACGCCGAATGAAGTCACAAATGTAAAATTTAACTTAAATGATGCTTATCATACATTCAAAGAAGGTCACAAAATAATGATACAAATTCAAAGCAGTATATTTCCGTTCTTTGATCGTAATCCGCAGACTTTTGTTGATATTTATAGTGCAGATGAAAAAGATTTTATTAAAGCTTATCACAGGGTTTATCATTCAAAAGAATATCCCAGTAAAATTGTTTTGAAAGTGCTTGAGTGAATTGGATTTCCACCTATGAGGGGATAATAGTTAAAATTGTAATTGTTTTATTAAAAAAAATTATAAGGCAAAAAATGAAAAAGCAGATTTTATTGTTTATTACTATACTTTTTATCGCTAGTGAAATGCCGGCACAGGTTTATAACCGTGAAAATCCATTAGTTCACACATACTCTATCGTTGCACGCGATCCTGAAACGGGAGAAATGGGAGTTGCAGTCCAATCTCATTGGTTCTCTGTCGGATCTATTGTTGCGTGGGGTGAAGCGGGAGTTGGTGTTGTTGCAACTCAATCATTTGTAAACCCTTCTTTCGGGCCGCGTGGATTAGAAATAATGAAAAACGGAATGAGTGCCGAAGAAACACTCGATCTGCTTAT
>JALHTS010000356.1 GCA_022865965.1 Ignavibacteriaceae bacterium | reverse complement strand
TTAATTAGAAAGGAAAATTAAATTGTATCTACCCACGAAAATCTTTTTTACCAAGGGCGTTGGTAAACATAAAGAATATCTCAGTTCATTTGAGCTTGCATTAAGAAGTGCGAAAATTGAGATATGTAACTTAGTTTCAGTTAGTAGTATTTTTCCTATTGGCTGTAAAAGAATTTCGGTTGAAGAGGGTTTGAAATACATTACTCCCGGTCAAATTACTCATTGTGTAATGGCAAGAAACTCAACAAATGAACCAAACAGATTAATTGCTGCATCAATTGGTGTTGCGCTTCCTGCAGATAACAACGCTTACGGTTATCTTTCTGAACATCATCCATATGGTGAAACAGAAAAAATTTGCGGCGAATATGCTGAAGATCTTGCGGCTACTATGCTTGCAACTACATTGGGAGTTGAATTCGATTCAGAAACTGATTGGAGTGAAAGAGAAAACATTTATAAAATGTCCGGGAAAATTGTGCGATCCTTTAACGTTACTCAGTCTGCAGAGGGTGATAAGAATGGTTTGTGGACTACTGTAATTGCTTGTGGAATATTTTTACCTTAACTGAAAAGAAAATTGATTGGTTTCTGAAATAACCTTTTGGATAGTTTTCACTGCTGTTGTGGCATTACTTTTTTTTGTTGATCTTTATGTAACTGACCACCGCAGAGGAAAAATTACATTAAAAGCAAGTCTTATGTGGAGCGGCGTATGGATTCTTACCGCTCTTATCTTTAACACTTTCCTATACTTTTATCTTGATCAAGGTCATCAGAAGGCTCTGGAATTTTTAACAGGCTATATTATTGAAAAATCATTGTCTGTCGATAATCTATTCGTATTTTTAATGATCTTCAGTGTGATGGATGTTCCTGCAGTAAATCAACCTCATATCCTTAAATGGGGAATTATCGGGGCTATAGTTTTCAGAATATTTTTTATCCTCGCCGGTGTAGCGTTACTAAATATCTTTCATCCAATTATTTATATTTTTGGATTAATACTTATTTACGCGGCTTATAAAATGGCCTTCGGTGGTGAACAAAAAATCGATGTGGAAAATAATTGGCTTATTAAGTTCTTCACCACATACTTCAACCTCGATGCAAAATACAGAGGTAAAAAATTCTTTATTAAAAAAGATGGTAAAAAATATATAACTACAATGTTTCTAACATTGATGCTGATTGAATCCTCAGATATAGTCTTTGCCGTTGATTCTATTCCTGCCATTATTGCAATTACAAGAGATACGTTCATTATAATAACATCCAATATTTTTGCAATTCTCGGATTAAGAGCTTTGTACTTTGCGCTTGCCGGATTAATAGATTTGTTTCTTTATTTAAAGTATGGAGTTGCGCTTGTATTGTTTTATGTGGGAATTAAAATGCTGATTTCGGATTGGTATAAGATTCCTACAGAAGTATCACTAATATTAATTTTATCAATTTTAACCGGGGCTATTATTCTTTCTCTTATCAAGAAAAAGAACGAACAATCCAAGTCCATGAATTAAAATTGCCATAAAGAATCCAACCAACATAGGCTCAATAACATACAAATTTGATTCTTCTGAAAGATTACTTCTGATAATCAACCACATCAAACTTGCTCCCAATGAAAGGACCATTTCAGCAACAATAAAATTATTAGCAATTTTCAATCTTGTATAGTAAGCACTAACAACCGGAATAATAATTCCTGGAATAAAAAGCGAACCGATAGTATACCATATTTCAATTACTGATGGAATAAAGAAAGCTAAAAAAGAAGATAAAATTCCTGAGATAACAAGACCTAACACCGTATAATACTTTAACTTAGCATCATTTTTCTCTTTTTTAAGTTTGAATATTAAATCCCTGCTAATAGTTGTAGCACTTAGAAAGAAGAAGCTATTCAGGGTTGACAAAATTGTTGCAAAAAGTGCTGCATAGAAAATACCTTTAATTCCAGGGGCCAGAACCTTTTCTGCAAGCATCGGGAAAGCCCAAATAGGTTGTTCCAAATCCGGGAGCAAGGCTTTCGCATATAATCCTGTTGAAGTGGTTAGAAAATCAAATAGAAGCCAGAATATTATTGAAATCAAAATCCCTTTAACTGCCACAGTACCAGATTTTGCCGCATAACTCCTTTGATGAAATCCCGGATCTGCAAAAGTCCACATAGCAATTAGAAACCACACAACAATAAATGCGGGCGAAGTTCCACCTGTAACTTTGAGATGAGTTTCAGGAACATTAGCTGATAAAAATTCATATCCCCCATAATTTATCAGGCATACAATAAATATTAGAATAAAGCCGCCAAACATTACAAAGAACTGAAAGGCATCTGCATAAACATTTGATCTGAAGCCTCCTTTTATCAGATATGAAATTGAAAGAAATAATGAAATTACGAGAGCAGTAATAATGTCAATTCTAAAAGTTAAGACTAAAAGATTAGCTGCCATTAAAAGGTATGGTGCAGGAGTTACAAGAACAAAAACGATTATTGAAGCAATGATTCCTGCCGTCCTGCCGTATTCTAATTCAATTTTATCCGGAATTGTAAACAGAGAAGCTTTCCTGATTTTTTTTGCAAAGAATATTGCGAACAAGAAAGCAAAGATGTAATAAGGAAAACCCTGAGTAAACCAGCTAAGAAGTCCGTAACGATAACCGAACTCCCCTACACCTATTATTCCGCCATACCAGGTTGAGACTGTAGTAAGAATGAAAAGAACCAGCCCGATATTTCTTCCCGATAAGAGATAATCTTCAGCAGCAGAAGAAATTTTTCTAGATGAATAAAATCCGATAAAGATTAATACAGCAAAGAAAAGAAGTATTACAGCAATATCTAAGGGACTAAAAGAGATCATTATTTTTAAGGAAGTTAAAATCTCTTATTAAAAATATTATTCCACCTTCTACATTGATCTTAATCTCGTAATTAGTGGAAACATTGCTTGTGCTTTCTTTCTCACCAAATGGCAATGAATCTTTTTTTAACGGATATTTCAATCCAACCGTTGTGATCTTTGTTTTCCTGTTAAAGCCATAGAGAGAAATAATTTCACCGGGCATAGATTTTATAATATTATTCTTTGAGAGAGGCGTAAGCACGGAATTTTCAGCAATAATTTTTGTTCTAATCTTATTATAATATTTGAGAACGATACCAAGATTACAGAATGTGTGATCGAGTCTGTTACCTGTTACTGCAATTAACATTGCTTCATCATATCCTTTTACGATTGCAAGCTTAAGAGATTTTTCTACATCAGTGTCATTTTGCCGGGATATTTTTATAATCTTACTTTTTGTTTTAAAGTAGTTGTAAGTTGATTTTGTTATTGAATCCAGATCACCAATAATGTAGTCGGGAATTAAATTCATTCTGTGTGCAGAGTTAGCTCCACCATCAGCACAAATTAAAGTTGTGTAACCTTTATTAAACAAATAGTCAATTACTTGTTTTCGCGGAGGTTTTCCGTTTGCAAGTATAATACACTTTTTCAAAATGCTTTTTTCATTTCTTAATTATAATTCTCTATCAGATTAATGCCTTACACTCTAATAATAAAAGGAGGCTGTATAAAAAGTAAATTTTGGCCATTTGTCATTCCCACGGAAGTGGGAATCCATTTTGTTTTATGAGCTTTGGATTCCCGCCTGCCTGTCAGCAGACAGGTTTTCACGGGAATGACAAGGAAATTGGGACTTATGAGACAACCTCTTTAGGTGAGGGCTTTTTTATAATCCCAATTGAATTCCTGCAATAAAATTTCTTTCCGCTGCAGGAAAGAACTCTTTTCCGATTGCATACGCACTATATAAATTATCGAATAAATTATTTACTTGAACAAATACTTTTGACAAAGATTTTCCGTTGAATAAAGGAAATTCATAACTTCCGAAAAGATCCATAACAAAATAAGAATCATTAACATTATCTGAGTAATCAACAAAGTTAGAAAATTCCGAGAGATACTTATTTAATTTATTATCAAAATTATCAGAATAAAATTCACGAACGAACTTTCCACTTAATCTTAAATACATATTGTTGTAAGTAAAAGTCATTCCAAAGTTAGCAAGGAAGTCGGGGAAACCGCTTATACTATTGCCATCAAGAATAAGATAGTTCCCATCATCAAGAAAATATTTCCCTTCGTTAATTTCATTTCTGCTGTAAGTCGCATTACCGAATAATTCAAAATATTCAATAAATTTATAAATAAAAGAAAGTTCAACTCCTGTGTGAGTTGTTTTATCAATATTACCTGTAATTGGCTGTCCAAATCTGTCAAGAGTTCCTTTCTTTACAATCTCATCATCAAAAAGCATATAGAATAAGTTCAAGTTCAAGTTCAAGCTAGTGGCATTATAAGAGAAACCTAATTCGATATCATTCATTGTTTCAGGTTTAACTAATGGATTTGAAAAATTATAAGTGATATCTGAATTCAATTCAAACATTGGTTTGGCACCACCGCTCGATTCTGCTGCATCGTAATAGTCTTTTAATCGAGGTTCACGAGTCACTCTTGCAAAAGATAAAAATATATTTGCCTGCGGAGTGAATTTATAATTAATACCAAATCTTGGATTGACAAACAGATCATCAATCTCAAAATTATTATTTACATACTTTTCATTACTAATACCATATTTATGATACGATATTTGAATTTCGCCCAATAAATTTATTCTTTCATTAAAATTATAAGTCTCATGAACGAAGCCATTAACAATATCTTTTGATCCATTATAGAAAT
>JALHTS010000355.1 GCA_022865965.1 Ignavibacteriaceae bacterium | reverse complement strand
GGGACTGGCTGTTTTGTTGAGACGAAGAAAATAATTTTACTCAAATAACGACAAATGACACTAAATATAAAATTAAGAAAGGAGCCCCGGCTCCTTTTTTTAATAAGTTAACTTTAAAAAACAGCAAGTAATGTAAATGCTAAGATATTTTTGAGAAGCCGCTATTTGCGAAAATCCCCACCCGTAAACAATTTATAGGGGCAAATAATGTTGCACCATTAACAATTATTTCTTATTATGAAGTTAATGTCTTATTAAATTATTCCACGATGAGCTTTCCGTGCCAAATAGTGCTGATATGAAACAATTTCAGGAGGGTTTAGGAGAGAAATTAATTCGGCCTAACGATTAGAATTTTAATGAGACACTTAAAGTATACAATCGATTGATTGATTTACACCCGAGCATAATAACAAAACTCTTAAGAAAATGAAAAAATTCCATCTAACACATCACCAAGAAAACAAAACCCTGCGAACAATCTTAGACAGTCTTGCAGAGGGCGTGGTTGTTGCCGATAAGGACGGTAAATTTCTTTTTACAAACCCGGTTGCTAAAAAGCTCGTTGGGGTGGGTCAAAAAGATGTTAATCCAACAGAGTGGGCATCTGCGTATGGGACATACTATTCTGACGGAATTACTCCATATCCCTCTCAACATCTGCCATTAGCTCGTGCAATTAAAGGCGAGGAAGTAGCCAATGAAATAATTTTCATTAAGAATCCGGAACAGCCAGACGGTTTATATATTAATGTCTCTGCTAGTCCATTAAAAGATGCGGAGGATTCTGTAAAAGGTGGTACAATTATCATTCGAGACATCACCGATTCCAAACTGGCAGAAATGGAGCTTAAAAAAAGTGAAGAGCGATTAAAGGCAGTTTTCAAAGGATTTCCAATTCCCTCGTACATTTGGCAGCGTATAGAAGATGATTTTATTTTGATTGATCACAATGATGCTGCCGATGTTTTCACCAATGGTTTAATAAAGAAATTAGTCGGCATAAGATTTAGCAAAATGTATGAAAAATCACCTTATCAAAATGATATTAAAACGGATTTTTTAAAATGTGTTAACGAAAAAACAACTGTCCTGAGGGAGATGTCATACCAACTTAGAAGTATAGACGAAATTAAGGAATTGAAAGTTTGTTATGTTTTTGTATCGCCCGATTTAATATTAGTACACACTGAAGACATTACAGATAATAAAATAGCCGAAGTGGAGTTGAGAAAACTTTCGAATGCTGTTGAGCAAACTGCTGATAGTGTAGTTATCACAAATAAAAGAGGTGTTATCGAATATGTAAATCCTGCATTCGTTGAAACAACAGGTTTTAGCCGCGAGGAAGCCTTGGGTCAAACTCCACGAATACTTAAATCTGGTGATCACGATAAAGCGTTTTACAAAAAATTATGGAAAACGGTTATTAGTGGAAACACCTATCGCGGAACAATCATTAACAAGAAGAAAAATGACGAACGATATTGGAGCCAGCAGACAATTACACCAATGAAAAATAAAAATGGGGAAATCACCAACTTTGTCTCTGT
>JALHTS010000042.1 GCA_022865965.1 Ignavibacteriaceae bacterium | reverse complement strand
ATTACCAAACAAAACGTTCCTTGGAATTAATTCTGCTTCTTTCATTTCGGTTTTACACCCCTGGAATAAAATCGAAATAATTGGCAGAAGCAAAAAAATGAATGTTTTTTTCATGATCTTCTCCTTGAATTAAAAAATATTTGGGTGAACTGCTTTAAACTAAGAAAGATACGTGGTAGAATTCAAAGCAAAAATTAATAATTTTATGATTAAGCAAAATTCCATTCCGTGGCAGGCTTGCCAAACCAAACCCATGCGATAAAATCAACCATTGGCGGTTCTCCGCCAAGCTCATGAAAACGGGCGTTAATTTGTGCGCGATGATAAGTGCTGTGTGAAGTAACTTGCAACATAGTTTCTTCTAAAGTAGCGGGGACAATTTTTCGCCCAATTCTTCTTTCTAAAAATTTTGACCATGGGATATCTATAATTTTTTTCACATCATTACTTTGGGACGAAGCTAAAAAAGCATCAAGCTTTGTTTGATAATCCAAGCCCCACTTGGCAATAGATTTGAGATCTGTAAATTCTTCCAGTTTGACGATATCAAGCGGCTGGTCATTCCAGATGTAATAAAACGCACATTGGACCTGGTGAAGATGATAAAACAATTTTTTTATCCTTTCGTCTTCATCTGAAGCAGGAAGTCTTAAAACTTTTTTCCATACTTCGGCATCTGCCCATTTCATATGTTGTAATAACAGGCTTATTTCTGATGGTTGCATAAAATTCCCTCAGCAGCTTTTATTAAAAATGTTTTTATCAAATCAGTTTCGTGATTTCATTAATTCATACACTCTTGAAGAAAGTTCTTTGAACTTTGGAAGAGCATCATTTTCACCAAGCGGCATAAAACAGGCAATTATATATTTAACGTTTCCATCATCAACAATACCAACATCATTTGTCCAGTATGAAAACCACCCGGTTTTATTATAATACATAGCATTTAAAGGAAGTCCCGCCGCAATTTTTGATTTATCCAATTGACTACCCAGCAGAGCCTTCATCTGCATGCTTACCCAAGGATTGACAAGTTTATTTGTGTAAATCCTGTACATAAAGTCAGCGGCGTGCAGGGCGCAGGTTTCTGTTCCTCGGACATTCTCATACCCCGGATCTTCAAAAGCTCTTTTCAAAAACTTTCTTGTTACTTCACTTCCATACCACCCATAATAGTGCAGAAGAGAATCTATATTTGGTCTTCCGGCAACGTCAATTAAACAATTGGCGGAAGCATTATCACTTCGGGTAATCATAAGATTGAGAAGATAATATATGGTAACAGTATCAGATTCTTTTAAAAGTGGCCGCGGATCAGATTTTATACCTTTTGATCTGTCAACGGCATTATGTCCGCTCACAATATGTTCGTCATATAAAGAATACTTACTTTGTGAAACCTGGTTTAATATTTCGGCAGCAACATACATTTTATAAACCGATGCGGGATAAATGAAATTATCATAATTCACTCCGCCAAGTATTGGTTGGTCACCTGTTAAATCAATGACTGCAAACGAAATTTGTTCTATACCATCTTCACCAACATCAAAGTTTTTTTCAAGTTCAAGCTCAAGGATTATGTTGTACAAATCCTGTGAAAAGCCTTCATCAATCTTATAATAAGATGGGACTTCAATAGTTTGAGAAAAAAGAAAACCATTAATTAACAAGATAAATGAAAATATTTTTTTCATGCCTGGAAAATCCTTTAGATTAAAAGTGTT
>JALHTS010000354.1 GCA_022865965.1 Ignavibacteriaceae bacterium | reverse complement strand
TGGACTGTCCTGGCAATTGCACTCTTTTCGGGACTGTATCCAATAAACTTTATTAGAAAAATTAAACCCGTAGAAGCAATGAGAGGTTGATATGCTTTTAAGTTTAGCCTGGCGAAATATCTGGAGAAATAAAAGAAGAAGTCTAATAATTATTGCGGCAATTGCAGTGGGATTGTTAAGCGGGTTGTTCGCAAGTGCAGTGATGTTCGGAATGGGTGAATCACTAATAAATTCCACCATAGACCGCGATCTTGGTCATATTCAAATTCACATACCCGGATTTGAGGATGATAAGCTGTTATCTGAAACCATTCCAGATGCACAAAATATTTTATCTGAAATAAAGTCTCAGAAAAATGTTACCGGAGTTTCCTCAAGACTTATAATTGAAGGAATGATTTCTTCAGCAACATCATCCGGCGGAGTTAGAATTACAGGCATTCTTCCAGATGATGAAAAAACAGTAACTACAGTTCATCAGCAAATTGTTAGCGGAGGTTATTTTGAAAGTGATGAACCGAATCAGATTTTACTTGGTTATAAGCTTGCGGATAATCTCGGAATAAAAGAAAGATCCAAAATTGTCTTAAGCTTTCAGGGTTTGGATGGAACAATTATTTATGGAGCTTTCAGAGTTACCGGAATTTTCCGGACTGAATCAACAATGTTTGACCGCTCAACTGTATTTATAAGGGAAAATGATATTCTTTCACTTTTAGAATCAAATCCTATTTACCATGAGATAGCAGTAAGATTAAATTCTGTTCAGAATGTCGATTCACTTTATGCAAATCTTAAAAGTAATTTTGATCATTTATCGGTTCAAAGCTGGAAAGATCTTGCACCTGAACTAAAGCTAATGGATGAAATGATTGGGCTTCAGTTAAGTATCTTTTTAGGAGTTATTCTTTTTGCCCTTCTTTTCGGAATTACAAATACAATGCTTATGTCAGTGCTTGAAAGAGTAAGAGAATTTGGTGTGCTGATGGCAATCGGAATGAAAAGAAGAAGAGTCTTTTTAATGATAATTATTGAAACAATTACACTTTCACTTGTTGGTGGATTCGTTGGAATGATCCTTGCATCAATTACAATTGCATATTTTGGTTATGCAGGAATAAATCTTTCTGCTTTTGCTGCAGGATTATCAGAATGGGGTTTGGGTTCAATACTTTATCCGCATTTACCAATTTATTTTTATGTATCAATCACAATTATGATTTTAATAACCGCAGTGTTCTCAGCTGTTTATCCGGCAGTTAAAGCAATAAGACTAAAGCCGGCAACTGCAATAAGAACATACTGAAAATATTTAAACCACATAAGCACATAGAAACACATAGTTTTTTAATGCTCTTGATATGTCTATGTGGTAAAAAAAAAGAGACGTAATATGACAAAGAAATATTTGAATGATTTGACTTATCAAATCGTTGGTGCTGCGATTGAAGTTCATAAAGCATTAGGACCTGGATTGCTTGAAAGCGTTTACCACAAATGTTTGAAACAAGAATTATTACTAAGAAAATTAAGATTTGTTTCTGAACTTTTAGTTCCTGTTAATTATAAAGGTTTGGAGTTAGATGCTGAACTTCGTTGTGATTTCTTGGTTGAAGATGCAATAGTTGTTGAGATAAAAGCTGTAGATGCTATTGCCCCGGTTTTTGAAGCTCAATTACTTACTTATATGAAGTTACTGAATAAGCCCAAAGGAATTCTCATAAATTTTAACTGTGCAAACCTTTTTAAAGAAGGTCAGAAAACTTATGTCAATGAATTATTTCGAGAATTACCTGAAGAATAAAGAATTTAAACCAGATAGAACACATAGGGATTTGCTATGTTCCTTATGTGTCTATGTGGTTAAAAAAAGAAGGAGTGCCTAATGTCACTAATTGAAGCTAATAAAGTAACAAAAATCTACGATGGAACAGCAGTTCCGGTTAAAGCTCTTAGCGACGTTGATCTTTCAATTGAGGCAGGAGAGTTTACCGCGATAGTTGGTCCCTCCGGGTCAGGTAAAACCACTTTGTTAAATATTGTGGGCGGACTCGACGTTCCGACTTCCGGTAAAGTGATTATTGATAATGTCGATATTTCAACTTACAAACCCGATGAGCTTGTTAATTTCAGACTCCATCATATAGGATTTGTATTTCAGGCTTATAACCTAATTCCTGTTTTCACAGCGAAGGAAAATGTGGAATTCATAATGCTTCTGCAAGGATTAAGTAAGTCGGAAAGGGAAAAACGTGCTATTGAATTATTAACTGCTGTAGGATTAGCAGACAGAGCAAACGATAAACCTTCAGAACTTTCCGGTGGTCAGCAGCAGCGAGTTGCAGTTGCACGCGCACTTGCTTCGCGTCCTTCTTTTGTTCTTGCTGATGAACCAACAGCTAATCTTGATTCTCAAACGGCCGAGTCGTTATTGGATTTGATGGAAAAACTTAACAAAGATTTTAATATGACCTTTGTTTTCTCCACACACGATCAGAGAGTAATAAATAGGGCTCATAGAGTTGTTACTTTACGCGATGGCGAAGTTGAGAAAGATGAAATTAATGTTAAGGTAACAGAGAATGCAAACTAAATTATTATCGGTTGTATTTTTTCTCTTTACGGTAAACTCTTCTGCACAGTTATCATCAATAGATTATAACGGATATGTGAAATATCTTTTCAGTTCGTCAAAGTATCTGAGTATTGATGATAGATTTAATGATCATCTTCTTCACACAAGATTAAATACAAGATGGTATCCGGCTCCATCATTAACAGCAGCTTTAGAATTTAGAACACGAATATTTTATGGTGAGTCAGTAGAAAAAATTCCAAATTATGCTGATCTAATAAAATCCAAACAAGGACTCATTAATTTGGATGCAGTTTTGTGGGATGAAGAAAGTTCAATCGGCTATGTTGAAGTTGACAGACTCTGGCTTGATTGGGTAAAAGACGATTGGCAAATAACATTAGGAAGACAACGTATTGCCTGGGGAACAAGCTGGGCTTGGAACCCTACAGATTTGTTTAATCCTAAAGCTGTTCTTGATTTTGACTACGAAGAATTACCTGGTGCCGATGCAGTAAGAGTTCAATATTATACCGGACCTGTTACAAAGGTTGAGTTAGCTGTGAGTCCGGGAAGGAATAAAGAAGATTTAATTGCTGCAGGTTTACTTTCACTGAACCAATGGAACTACGACTTCAATCTAATTGCCGGTTATAAAAAAGAGCGATGGGTCGTTGGCGGCGGCTGGGTAGGAGATATTCTGGATGCAGGCTTTCGCGGTGAAGTTTTAGTTTCTCAAGCTTCCAATAAAGAATTTTACTCACAATTTTATCAATTATATAACCTTGATCCTTTAACAAAAGATAAACCGATATTTTCATTTGTTCTTTCAGGTGATTATACATTCCCAAATTCTTTTTACATTCATACTGAATTATTGTATAACAGAAATGGAACAGATAAATATGCTTCATTCTATCGTCAGGAAGCAGTTGAGCTTGATATGCTTACTCCTGCACGCTGGTCAATATTTCAGGAATTTTCTTATCAGTTTACTCCTCTGTCAAGAGGTGGAATATTTGCGATTTACAATCCTGATGATAAATCCTATGTAATTGTTCCATCGGCAAGTTACTCAATCATCGCAAATCTCGATTTATATTTGACAGGATTATTATTCGGTGGAGATTCATTAACGGAATTTGGTGATTTAGGTAGTTCTTTATTCTTCAGATTAAAATATTCTTTTTAGTAATTCTTGTTATGATATTAGAATTTATTTAAGTTAACACTAATAAAACAATTACCTGTCATTCAAAATTAATACATAAACCAGAACTATTAAATTGATCGCTTATTAACCATCATTACTTCACAAATAAAGGAGAGCAGCATGAACCTGTTTGAACGTGCAAAAAATATTTTAATTACTCCTAAAACTGAATGGGAAGTTATTAAGAACGAACAAACTTCTGTTAGTGATCTTTTCACCAAATATGTTCTTATACTTGCTCTAATTCCTGCAGTTGCAGGATTTATAGGACAATCTCTTGTTGGTATTTCTTTAGGTCCTTTTGGTTCCTATAAAATGCCTGTTGAAAGAGGATTGCTTTACTTGGTTTTATACTATGCAATGACTGTTGGCGCTGTTTATTTAATGGCTTTCATTGTTGATGCCCTGGCCCCTTCATTTGGCTCTCAAAAGAATATGTTAGCATCACTAAAAGTTGTGGTCTATTCATATACTGCGGCCTGGGTAGCAGGTATATTTCAGATTTTCCCTCTTTTAGGTTTTCTTGGTGTGATAGGTGGACTTTATGGACTCTATCTTTTATACCTTGGACTTCAAACAGTTAAAGAAACTCCTCAGGATAAACTTGTTGGATATTTTATTGTAATTATAATAGTCTCCATAGTTATTTATTTTGTCATTGGCATGATCGTTACTGCTATTGCTTTTGGAGGAATGATGATGGATGGATTTAAAGGTCTATAGTACTAAATAACTACAGTTAAATAAATTTGCCTGTTCTTGCTTCGAATATCGGGGACAGGCATTTTTTATTGTTTCCCTTCCAACCGACACTCTAAATTATTTAATGTCTAGCAGATTATTAAATCTATATTGCAGAATGTTTTTCGGGACATAGCGATCTTATTTGACAGTCCATTTCAGGTTGGCGATAAAATTGAAATTGTGTTGAAAGAATTATTAAGAAACAAAGTGATTAAGAAAGAAGATCTCTTCGAAGATTCTTAAAATCAGATTAGATACTTGAGGACAGATTCCAGTTTACTAATTTCCGGTTCGGCATTAATTTTCCTGAAGTATTCAAGAGCTTTATCCAGGTTATTCTTACTCTTCTCCAGCAAGTTCATTTCTTTATAAAGCAAACCTAATTCATGATAAGTTTCAGCTTCATTAAGCTGATTGCCTGTCTCCTGATTAAGTCTCAGGCTTGTAAGCAGCAGATTTTCAGATGCCATGAGGTTACCTGATTCACGCTGAATAATACCTTTAATTTTATAAACCTCAGCAATTGTTAGCTTGTCATCAAGTTTATATGCTATTTCCATTGCTTTATCTGCAAAAGCAAGACTAAGTTTGAAATCTTTCAACTGCGAATAAACAAATGCTTTGCTTAAGTAAGCAAGTCCGCATGTTTGGAGATAACCAAGCTTTACCGAGAGAATGATACATTCGTCCAAAGAATTTAATGCAGAACTAAATTCCTTCTTTTTGGTATAAACCATAGCAGTGTTGTGATGTATTTCCGACACTCTTTTTAACTCAGATATTTTTTCAAAGTTTATCAGTGCTCTTTTGAAATAAGAAATAGCCTCATCATACTTTCCTTGTATGGTATTAACTATGCCAAGGTTAACCTCAATTTTCCCGGAAAATGAATAATTTACTTGATTATTTATGAGCGACAATGCAGTTTCAAAATGCTCCATGGCATTGGTAAGATCACCAAGATCACCATAAATAGTACCGAGTAGATTTTCACATTTCGCAATACCGCTATTATCATTAATGGTTAAAAATAAATTACGAGCTCTGTTAATCTCAGAAAAACTCAATTCCCAGTTTGCCTGCCTGCTAAAAATTTCTCCTTTGACTAAGTAAGCGTTAGCGACAATATCACCTAAAAGCGGATTGCCTGATGATAATGAAATTAATTTATCGCACAGGTTTATTGAAGTATTAAAGTCACCATAAGTAAGAGTTGCATTACTAAGAAGTAAAAGTAAAGCTAAAAAATTATCCTCGCTGATTCTTGTAGAAGCAAAAGTCACGAGTAAATCAATCTGCGATTTTGTTATAACTCCAGAGGGAAAGCTAATATCTAATGTTTCGTCGGATTTATTAATTGAGGAAGTATCCGCTGTATCGCCGAAGTTAAGTTGCTTGAAAAGATCTTCTATCTGATTGGGATTAAAAAAATCATTTACAACTTCTAATAGATTTAAGTTTATATTTTTTGCCACTTTATGATTTAGAAACTTGTATACTTCCAGTCTTGTTCAACACTTATGCCAATAATTTAAAAGCTCTTTTAATAAATAGAATATTGGTTTATTGTAAGAATTCTTACATAATCTGAGCTTAGTTTTCAGCTGGATCATGATAAGATGTATCATTATGATTCAAAATAGTCATTTATTTGATAAAAATTTTTATACTATCCATTATAAGTCCAAATTCTAAAAATAATTAAAAAGGAATAGTTGTAAACAAAACTTACATTTTTATAGCTATTAAAGTTTGCTATCTGGGTTATAGGAACAAATAGATGTAAAAATAACAAGTTGTTAAAATTTGTTACTACTATTAGATTTAAATCACTGAAACTCCTTAACCAAAATTAGCTACTATTTCTTTTCTTAATTTATCTTTTTAAGTAGCTTTGCCACCAATGACCATTATTATTTACAAAAACATTATGTAATCCTATGAAAAATTATTTTCTATTCGTTTTTCTGTTCGCTGCACTTTCTTTCAACTCGGCTGGTTTTGCTCAGGAGCAGAAAGAAATTTCAGAAACAAGCGCGGATGTTCCTGAGCTTTTTTCTTTTCACGATGTGATCTATCCAATTTGGCATACAGCCTTTCCTAATAAAGATATTGAAATGCTT
>JALHTS010000353.1 GCA_022865965.1 Ignavibacteriaceae bacterium | reverse complement strand
CACAGTTGAATGAAAATCCTGGTTTCAGTAGAGACTTTCAACCTGGTTTTAAATTCCGGGGGCTGAATGATCCGTCCATCTTTCTTGATGATACTCATAAAAGAATGACCATGAATTACAGAAATTCATTTTTGAGAATGACATTATACTATGAGAAAACCGGACAAAATGACCTGGTAATTAAAACACTAGATGCTATGGAAGAAAAAATTCCTCGCTGGAATATAGAAATGGATTTCGGATTACTTTTTGAAATAGGAAACATATATCAGCGCGCCGGTAGCATAGAACAGTTTAACAAGATTGCCAAAGAAGTTGAAGCTGATGCATGGGAGAAACTTGAAAAAGACCCGAACGATACTCAATCTTATTATAGCCCATATAGATTACTAATTGAAATTTATGAGTCACAAAAAAATTATAACAAGTTAATAGAGGTTTGGCAACGTCTTGGCTCATTATACCCTAACGATCCAAGTGTAAGAACAAACATAGAAAGATACCAGAAGCTTGCTGCAGGAAAAGATACTTCCTACGTAAGTGAAGATTAGAAATAATTGTTGTAAAAATTTAATTAGAAAATTATGACCACAATATTTGAAAAAGTTGTTCCTGTTACTTTAGAAGAGGAAATGAAATCCTCTTACATTGATTATGCAATGAGTGTTATTGTTGCGCGAGCACTTCCGGATGTACGGGACGGATTAAAGCCCGTTCACCGCAGAATTCTTTTTGGAATGCACGAGCTTGGACTTGCATATAACAGGCCTTATAAAAAATCTGCCCGTATTGTGGGTGAAGTTCTTGGTAAATATCATCCGCATGGCGATAGTGCCATATATGACTCTATGGTTAGAATGGTGCAGGAATTTTCTCTTCGTTACCCTTTGGTGAATGGACAGGGCAACTTTGGATCAGTAGATGGCGATTCACCTGCGGCTATGCGTTACACAGAGGCCCGCCTGGCGCGTATTGCCGAAGAAATGCTTCGCGATCTGGACAAGAACACTGTTGACTTCAGTAATAACTTCGATGAGTCTCTGCAAGAACCAACAGTAATGCCTTCTTATCTTCCCAACCTTTTAATAAACGGCTCAAGCGGAATTGCCGTTGGAATGGCAACAAATATTCCACCGCATAACATTAGCGAAGTGATTGATGGTTGTGTTGCTATGATTGAAAATCCAAAAGTAACCGCTGCCGATTTGATGAAACATGTTAAGGCTCCGGATTTTCCAACAGGCGGAATTATCTATGGATACGAAGGCGTTAAAGATGCTTTACTTACAGGCAGGGGAAGAGTTGTTATCCGTGCAAAAGCCAACGTTGAAACGTTAAAGAACGACCGAGAAAATATAATTATTACTGAAATTCCTTACCAGGTTAACAAAGCCTCTTTGATTGAAAAAATTGCAGACCTTGTTCGCGAAGGAAAGATAACAGAAATATCAAACATAAGAGATGAGTCTGACCGCGATGGAATGCGTGTAGTGATTGAGTTGAAACGTGATGCACAACCGGCCGTTGTTCTTAATCAATTATTTAAGCACACACAAATGCAAGTTACGTTTGGCGTTATCATGCTTGCACTTGTTAATGGTGCTCCTAAGGTACTTAACATCCAGGAAATGATTAAGCACTTTTTAGATCATAGAATGAAAGTGCTTATCCGCAGAACTAAGTATGAATTAGACTCTGCTGAAAGGCGCGCTCACATTTTAGAGGGCTACATAATTGCTCTTGATAATATTGATGAAGTAATCGAGACAATTAAAAAATCTAAAGATACCGAGACTGCTAAGAATAACTTGATGAAAAAATTCAAGTTAAGCGAAATACAGGCAAAAGCAATTTTGGATATGAGATTGCAGCGCTTAACAGGATTAGAACGCAAGAAGATAGAAGACGAATACAAAGAAACAATTAAGCTGATTGAAAGGCTTAGGGGAATTCTTGACAACGAAAGAACAAGAAAAAAAATTATTAAAGATGAGCTTCTTTTACTTAAAGAAAAATATGGAGATGAGCGTAGAACTGAAATCATAAAAGATTATAAAGAATTTTCTTTAGAAGATATTATTGCCGAAGAAGATGTTGTTGTAACAATATCACATGGCGGATTTATTAAACGTTTTCCTGTTAGCGGATACAGACGACAGGGACGCGGCGGTAAAGGCGTAACGGGTGCAAGAACTAAAGAAGATGACTTTATTGAACATATGTTTGTTGCCTCAACGCATCAATATATTTTATTCTTTACGGACAAAGGCAGGTGCTACTGGTTAAAGGTTCACGAACTTCCCGAAAGCGGAAGAACTGCAAAGGGAAGATCAATTGTTAATCTTCTTGATAAATCTAAAGATGACAACATAACAGCATTTGTTGCAGTTAAGGAATTTAGAGACGATCAATATCTTATTATGGCAACAGAAAAAGGCACGATAAAGAAAACAGTGCTTTCTGCTTACGGCAACGTACGCAAAGGCGGAATCAACGCTATCAATCTTGCTGCCGGTGACAAACTAATTGAAGTTAAGATGACAGATGGAAAAAATGATATTGTAATTGGAACAAGCAACGGTTTTGCAATTCGCTTTAACGAAAAAGATGTGCGCAATATGGGAAGAACAGCAACGGGTGTGCGTGGAGT
>JALHTS010000352.1 GCA_022865965.1 Ignavibacteriaceae bacterium | reverse complement strand
GTATGGCGAAATAAACTCTGCCTTTAACCCCGGATTATCTTTTAAATCATCTTTAAACAACTGAAGAGCTTCAGCACCTTCCAATTTAAGCTCAAGTGAATTTTTTCCCCAAGTCATTCCGGCTGCAGCATAACCTGCTTTAGAACCCGGAAGCATCTTACCATCTTTTCCATATAGATTTATTAAATAACCTTTTGAGTTATTGTTATCAGAAATTTCATCATTTACAAATTTTATCAAAATGCCGTAAGTATTTTCAGGTGGATTAATATTTCCATACCAGCCGTCATCTTTTTTATTTAGATCAACAGACACAGCTTCTATTAAATCATTGTTATAGAAATATGCAGCTAAATCAATAGTTTCTTTATCTGCAATTTTAGTGCTGTCTGCAACATAACGGATTGTAATTTCGTCTCCAGGTTTCGGTTTATTGGGATAAAAAGAAAATTTACCCTTGAATTCGGGTTTTTCAGAACAGGAAAAAAATAAACTCATAGAGATAATAGTAAGCACAATTGCATAACTAAACTTTTTCATAATTAATTCCTTATTTTTTATTAATTAAAAATTCATAAGATGACATTAATAAACAAGAAAATAATTCATTATTCAAGAAATGAAATGGATTTGAAACTCTATAAGAACATAATAAATCAAAATATTGGCTATATACTAATATATGTTGTATCTTTAAAAAAAATGCTTATAATGTAAATGTTATATAACTGTTAAGGAGAAACGAATAACAATGCAGGAAATTTTTAACTATTCCATTTTTGGTAATTCGGTATACAACTACCTGATCGCGCTCGGTATTTTTATCAGCGGAATTGTAATTGTTTTTATATTCAAGAAATTTATTTTAAGTCGACTAAAAAGATGGGCTGAGTCAACCAGTACTTCTATTGATGATTTACTAGTCAGAGCAATTAAAAAATCTCTTATCCCGGTTTTTTACTTCGGAGTTTTTTACATGTCACTTCACACTCTCATTCTTTCACCGGATTTTAAAAAGGGATTAAGTATCGCTGCAATAATCCTGATTACAATACTTATTGTAAGGACTATTATTTCTGCAATTAACCACGGACTTAGAACATACTTAAAGAAATCTGATGATTCAGATGAAAGGGAAAAACAGATTAAAGGAATTCGCGGAATTGTTAACCTTGCAATCTGGGCTATTGCATTAGTTTTTCTTTTAGACAATTTAGGTTTAAAAATATCTGCTGTCGTTGCCGCACTCGGAATTGGTGGAATAGCTATTGCGTTGGCTGCTCAAGCAGTTCTTGGTGATCTTTTCAGTTACTTTGTTATATTTTTTGATAAACCTTTTAAGATTGGGGATTTTATAATCGTAGGCGACAAAGTAGGAGTTGTAGAGTACACCGGAATAAAGACAACAAGAATACGTGCGCTCAGTGGTGAACAAATTGTTTTTTCAAATACAGATTTAACTAATTCGCGCGTACACAATTATAAAAAGATGGAAAGACGAAGAGTAGTTTTTAAACTTGGAGTGATATATCAAACTCCTTCTAGAAAATTAAAAATGATTCCTCAGATAGTTAAAGAAATAATTGAGAGACAGGATGATACTGTTTTTGATAGAGGACATTTCGCATCCTATGGTGATTTTAGTTTGAATTTT
>JALHTS010000351.1 GCA_022865965.1 Ignavibacteriaceae bacterium | reverse complement strand
AGCAAATCAAATGCCTGAATAATTCGGCGTTTAGTTTCTGCTGGAAGAATTACATCATCTAAAAATCCTCTTTCTGAAGCGATATATGGATTGGCAAATTTCTCAATGTATTCAGAAAGCTTTTTTTCAAGCTCTGTTTCAGGATTGGCAGAGGTAGATATTTCCTTTTTAAAGATAATTTCTACCGCACCTTTTGGACCCATCACTGCAATTTCAGCTGAGGGCCAGGCAAAATTAAAATCGCCCCGAATGTGTTTTGAATTCATTACATCGTATGCACCTCCATAAGCTTTTCTGGTTATAACAGTTACTTTTGGAACTGTAGCTTCAGCAAAGGCATACAATAATTTAGCACCATGACGAATAATTCCATTCCATTCCTGTTCTGTTCCGGGTAAAAATCCGGGAACATCAACTAACACTAGTAAAGGAATATTGAATGCATCACAAAAACGCACGAACCTGGCTCCTTTAACCGAGGCGTTTATATCCAGAACTCCAGCTAAAACATTTGGTTGATTGGCAACTATACCAACAGACACTCCACCTAATCTTCCGAAACCTACAATAATGTTTTCTGCATATTCAGCATGGACTTCTATAAAATCATTTTCATCTACAAGCAGATTTACAATTTCCTTCATATCGTAAGGTTTATTTGGAGAATCAGGAATTATATGTTCAAGTTTATGTTCATTAACAAGCTTGCTAAAATCAAATTCTTTCTCAACCGGTTTATCCATAAAATTGAGTGGAAGGAAGCCAAATAATTTTCTGACTGAAAGAAGAGTTTCAATTTCATTTTCACAAATAAAATGAGCCACACCGCTTTTTGTTGCGTGAGTTTCAGCACCACCTAGTTCTTCGAAACTTACATCTTCGTGTGTAACTGTTTTAACAACGTTTGGACCGGTTACAAACATATAGCTTGTGTTTTTTACCATGAAAATAAAATCTGTTATTGCAGGAGAATAAACCGCACCACCGGCACATGGACCAAGAATAACAGAGATTTGCGGGACTACACCTGAAGCAAGAGTATTCAGCAGAAAAATATCTGCATAACCGCCAAGACTGTTTACCCCTTCCTGAATTCTTGCCCCACCTGAATCGTTGAGTCCGATTACCGGTATTCCGGCTTTCATTGCCATATTCATAATCTTAATAATTTTTTCAGCGTGAGTTTCAGAAAGTGATCCGCCGAATACAGTAAAATCCTGACTAAATAGAGCGACCGGTCTTCCATTAATTTTCGCAAATCCAGTAACAACTCCGTCACCGGGAAATAATTGTTTATCTAGACCAAAATCACTTGAGCGATGTTTGACAAACATATCCACTTCATCAAAACTTCCTTCATCAACAAGCAATTGTATTCTTTCACGTGCGGTTAGCTTTCCTTTAGCATGCTGACTTTTAATTTTATCTTTACCACCACCTAATTTAGCTTGTTCTTTTTTCTTTAGAAGTTCTTTAATTTTTTCTTGCATTATGTCCTCAAACTTTTATTTGATTACTTAAATTGCTACAACAATCAATTGAAAAACGGATTAGATTTTTTTTCTTTCCCTATTGTACTGAATTCGCCATGGCCGGGATAAATTACAGTTTCCTCGGGAAGCACAAAAAGTTTTTCAGTGATAGATTTTAAAAGCTGATCATGATGACCGCCCGGCAAATCTGTTCTGCCAATGCTTCCTTCAAATAGAACATCTCCTGTTATACATACATTTTCATTTTTGAAATATATACAATAGCCACCGGGAGAGTGCCCCGGCGTAAATAAAAATTCTAAATTAACATTACCAAGCAGAAGTGTTAAGCCGGGTGTTATGAATTTATCAGGTACACACGTTTCACGAATTTCAAGTCCAAACATTGCAGCCTGAGTTGCTGCCTGCTGAAGCAGTGGTAAATCTTCTTCAGGTGCATAATAAATTACATCATAATTCGTTTTTACATGACAGTTACCAAAGATATGATCCACGTGACAATGTGTGTTAAATAAATATTTTAACTTCAATTGATTAGTTGTTATGAAATTATCTATTTCCGTTTTTTCATAATTATCATAACAACCGGGATCGATGATTGCAGCTTCTTTGGTCTCATCATCCCAAACCAAATAAGAATTTTCTGCAAAAGGATTACACGTAAACTTGTGAATCTTAATCATAACATCTACTTGAAGTTATTTTTTATTCTTTTATAAATTTTTGTAGAATAATTTTTGTAATTCTCCTTCATTTCTTCAAATGAATCACCACCAAATTTTAAAACAAAATATTTTGCAAGAGACCAGGCAAGCATTGATTCAGCAATTACCGCACATGAAGGAACTGCTACAAAATCGCTTCTTTCTTTT
>JALHTS010000350.1 GCA_022865965.1 Ignavibacteriaceae bacterium | reverse complement strand
TTGCCAAAATGACACGGGAAGAGTTTAAAGAGAAATTTGGAATCATAGGTCGCTCCAAAGAGATCAACGATATTGTTGATGTGATTATGCAGGTTGGCAAATCGGATATCTCTATTTTTATCTACGGTGAAAGCGGAGTTGGTAAAGAAGTTTTTGCAAGAGCAATTCACAATTACAGCAATCGCAGCAGCAAGCAATTAGTTAGTGTTAACTGCGGGGCAATACCCGAAGGAATTTTAGAAAGCGAATTGTTCGGACACAAGAAAGGATCTTTCACAGGAGCGATTGAAAGTCGTAAAGGTTATTTTGAAATTGCTGATCGCGGAACTCTTTTCCTTGATGAAATTGCTGAATTACCTTTAACCACACAGGTTAAGCTTCTTCGTGCAATTGAAACACAGGAGTTTATGAAGATTGGTGCAGAAAGCATAAGTAAAGTTGATATAAGAATAATTGCGGCAACAAATAAAGATTTGCAAAGAGAAGTTGAAACAAAAAGATTTCGTGAAGATTTATACTTCCGTTTGAAGGCTGTTAGTCTGAGCATTCCGCCGTTAAGAAAAAGAAAAAGTGATATTGAACAGCTTGTTCATCACTTCATTAATAGTTATGCGTTGCACAATAAAATTCAAAGACCGCAAATAACAAATAGTGCACTTGAAGCACTTAAGAACTATAATTGGCCCGGCAACGTAAGAGAATTAAAAAACACCGTTGAAACTGCAATTGCTTTAAGCAGAGATGGAATTCTTACAGAAGATTCATTTATCGAACTTGCCGCAGTGGTTGAAGAAGAATATTCATCCAGAAATCTTCCTGTTTATTTGAGAAAAAATCCGGAAGATGCTGATCGCGAACTTCTTTACCGTGCTTTGTTTGAATTGAAAAAAGATATTATGGAACTGAAAGATATTATTCTTCATCAGGGACAGGTAATGTATGATCAAAACAATAAAGAAGATGAAGAAATAAAATCATTAAATATTTTGGAAAAAGAGGCAATAAAGTCAGCTTTGGAAAAGACACGTGGAAGTAAAAGGACTGCAGCGCGCTTGTTAAATATTAGCGAAAGAACTCTTTACAGGAAAATTAAGGAATATGATTTAAATGGTTGAACTCAGTAAATTGATTCTGTTGGAAATAAAGAAAACCGGATTCATAGTATCCTTAATATTGCTTGTGGCAATTACTGTTCTTAATTTTAATGGCTGTTGCGGATATTCTTTTACGGGAGCTTCTGTTCCGCCGCATTTGAAAACAATTGCAATTCCTATTGCTGAAGACAGGAGCGGTTCGGGTGAACCGGGACTCAGAGAATTATTTACAGAAAAACTGACACGTTTTTTCATTGAAGATAATGCACTTGAAGTTGCTGAGCGAACAAACGCAGATGCAGTTGTTGAATGTTCTATTATATCAGTAACATCCGGTCCGGTAGTAATCACGAGCGGAGAAACGGTATCGAGTTTAAGAATTACCGTAAGTGTTAAAGCCATTTATCGCGATTTAGTGCAGAGAAAAACGGTGTACGATAAAAACTTTTCAAATTACGGAGATTATGCTGCAAGCGGTTCCTTTGAAGACCGTCGTGCAGCAATTGAATTAGCATTAGACAAAATTGCAGAAGACATATTATTAGAAACAGTTTCAGGCTGGTAAAAATTATTTTATAGAGAGCAGATAGACAAAATGGACAGTATAATTTTAATTGGTTACTTCTTATCGTTATCAATACTTTTTATGTTCGGGCTTCACGGTTTTATAATGATATACTATCACAAAAAGTACAGGAACAACAATCCCGTTCCCAAAACGGAAATTGATGAAAGCTCCCTGGTTACAATTCAACTTCCTCTTTACAATGAAATGTATGTTGCGGAAAGACTAATAGATGCAGTCTGTAGAATTGAATATCCAAAAAATATACTGGAAATTCAGGTGCTTGATGATTCGACTGATGAAACCACAGCAGTGGTTGCTAAGGCTGTTGAGCAAAAGCGAAAAGAAGGTTTCGACATTCAGCATATCAGAAGAGGAAGCAGAGAAGGTTTTAAAGCCGGCGCACTTAAAGAAGGTTTGAAAATTGCCAAAGGTGAATTTATTGCAATCTTCGATGCAGACTTCATTCCCCATAAAGATTTTCTTAAGAAAACCCTTGCATTCTTTAATAATGATAATGTCGGGATGGTTCAGACAAGATGGGAACATCTTAACAGTGAATACTCCATTATCACAAAAGCACAGGCGCTTGCGCTCGATGGTCATTTTGTTATTGAGCAATCGGTAAGAAACAAATCCGGATTCTTCATTAACTTCAACGGAACCGGTGGAGTATGGAGAAAAAGTTGTATTGAAGATGCAGGAAACTGGCACGCTGATACGCTAACAGAAGATCTT
>JALHTS010000349.1 GCA_022865965.1 Ignavibacteriaceae bacterium | reverse complement strand
TTAAGTATTGTTTTTTTCCGAACAGCTTAATTAAGATCGATTTAATGAAAATTAGAGTTTTGAACATTTGTGATTGCTTTATTTGATGCGAAAATTATTTTAATTGAGGCATAAATCAAAATGAAATTTGCTCACACGAAGATTGTAATTTATTGTTATTATAGTACTCAATTATTTCTTAATTTTGAACGGTTATAATCTACAACATTCAAACAGTCTGATCATGGCAAAATCAAAAAAAGGTACTTCTTCCAAAACAACTAAGGAAAGTCTGCTCTCTAAATTTTCATTAAACGATATTATTCCGAAAAAGTATAAATTGATATTTGTACTTGTATTATTCTCAATTTTTATAAACTGGAAGAATATTATTGATATATATAAAACCGAAATTTACTTTTTGAATCATAGTTCTAAAAGACTGGTAGTTTTGGTGGATATTTATGGTCTAAAATTCATTTGTAAACCAAAGATGTTTGTTATTTCTACATACATTTCATACGCAAGAAATCCTGTTGCTCGGTCTGGTTTTTTAAGTACCGTATTCTCTGAATATTTGAATCACTTGTCAATTCTGGGTATTAAGGACCAAAAATTTTGTACATGAAATATTTGGACAAAACATATTCTATACTCCACTTATTAAGTGTAACTATTGCAACATCTGAAATAAATCTATGCAATAATTATCTAATAACTTGTAATGCTTAAAAACATCAAACATCTCATAAAGCACTCATTAATTTATAGTATCAGTAATATTACTCTTAAATCTTCCGGAGTAATTCTACTTCCTATTTATACACATTATTTCACTGTTGAAGAATACGGGAGATTAGGGCTAATCCTGATTATTATAGTGCTGTTCTCCCAGTCCCTGATTCTCGGACAGGGCATTTCAATTATTCGTTACAACAATTCATCCGAGTTCAGCTCAAAGAAAAAATCCATTCTTTTCACTTTAACAGTATTAGTTCTTATTACCGTTATAGTGTTTATTCTGATATCAGAATCCTTCTTAACGCAGATATCCGGTTGGTTTGGTGAAGTCAATTTATACAAAGATTTTCTGAACATTGCTATTTACATAATTGCATTCACTACTATTAACAACCTTTTCCTGAGTAAAGTCAGAGCTGATGATAATTCTGTTCTTTATACATTATCTACGGTCGTAAAAGTCATTCTAATGGTTTTGTTAAGTATATACTTAATTGTTGAAAGGAGATTTGGAATAGACGGAGTACTTTATTCACAATTAGCAGGAGAAGCGCTTCAAACTTTAGTCGTACTTCCAAAGATAATTCAACAAATGAAATTGAAGTTTGAATATTCAATCATCGCAAAGTCATTAAGGTTTGGTATTCCTTTAATATTTAGTGCAATGGCAATAAATCTTTTGAATGGCAGTGATAGGTTTATGCTTAAATTCTTATCAGGTGAAACTGAATTAGGATTGTATGAGCTCGGTTACAAAGTTGCAGGTGTTGTTAATATGTTTGTGATTATGCCATTCGGCTTAACACTAATGCCACTGGCATATAAGCTTTATAAGAAGGACGGCGATAAAGAATATTACAAAAAATTAAAAACTTATGTGGCGTTCGTTTTAGCTTGGTCTGGGTTGGCACTTTCATTATACGGCAAAGAATTAGTAGAATTATTTGCTCAGCAGGAAGCTTATTATCCTGCATCTGTAGTTGTTCCTCTGATTGTACTTGCATATGTCATTTATGGAATAAGTATGATATCCACACTTGGAATGTATCTCACTGGTAATAATTATTATGTGGCTTACATAACTTTGTTTTGTGCTGGGTTAAATATTGGTTTGAATTTCTGGTTAATTCCTCTTTATGGAATAATAGGAGCTGCAATAAATACTGTAATCGCCTTTGCAGCATTGGATATATTTGTAAATATCGCTTCTAACAAGTATTATAAAATTGATTATGAACATTTTAAATTGATAAAACTTTTTATTCTTGGAATTTTAATCTTTTGGGGTTCAGTTTACCTGAATAATATACAATTATTCTTAAGAATATTTCTGAAACTGATTTTAATTGTTCTTTTTCCTTTTATTTTAATTCTGTCAGGGTATTTTGATAGAGTAGAATTAAATTCTATATCGGGTGCTATAAAAAAATGGAGAAACCCGATGAAGTGGAAATTCAATCTGGAAAGTGAAAAATTGGATAAAGAAAAACCTGACAATTTGAATAATAACAATTTATAATATAAGGCGAGACTTAATTGGAAAAATCAGTATTAAGAACTACTGAAATTGAAAAGAATGTAGGTCTGAATATTGATCCTATAGGATTTCTATTCAAATATGATGGTAGAATTTTCAGAGCAATAAATAATTCTAAAAAAGCTGAAGTTTTATTCTTATTTAACTCAGGTGCAATTACTGAGTTGAACGAAGCAAACCTGATTCCATACACAAAGATTTCTGATATCCAACTTGAAGGTCATGATCTGGTTTTGGAACATAAGAAAATTGACGTGGTCACATATTCAACAGAATGGTCTTTTGAGTTGTTAAAGGAAGCTGCCAGACTAATAATCCAGGTTAACAAAGTATTATTTAAATATGATTATGAAACCAAAGATGCACATAGTCATAATGTTGTTTTTGATAAATGCATTCCTAAGTATGTTGATATAGGTAGTTTCCAAAAGAGGAAAAATAGAAAATATTGGGAATGTAAAGATGAATTTTTCAGAACCTTTTTATTCCCATTGAAAATATGGTCGTCAGGTAACTCTCAATTTGCCCGAAAATCCATATCGGATGTTGCGGATTATTTATACCGTTATGAATATAGGTTATATAAATATCCCGTCTTTAGATTAGTCCCTATAAAATTTGTAAGAAGCTTTTCTTATTATTTAGAAGTATTACGCAACCTATCAAAGTTTGATCTCGATAAAATTTTTATTGTGAGAAGACCAGAATTTAAACGCAGAATATTAAAATTTATTCATAAAGTTTCCCTGCTTGGTTTTCTACCACGTAATAGCATAAATTTAAACCGTCTCACTAATAAAATTGAAAGGATAAAAAGACCCCGATTGATAACAAAATGGGGGGAATATCACTCCAATGTAAATAAAGATGAATTATTTCAAGAAGGCGGTAGATTCGATCTGATAATTAAATTACTTAAAGAATACAATATTATAGAGGTTTTAGAAATAGGTGGGAATCACGGATTACTTTCATTCGAGCTAAGTAAATTTATCGATAAAGTAATCTGTACAGATTATGATGAAGTAGCCGTAGATATTATGTTTCTTAACGCACGTAGTATAAATGCTAATATAACTCCTGTGCTTCTCGACATCATACATCCGGTTTATTTAAGTACTCATTTTGCCGAAAAATTAAAACCTCTGCTAAGATTTAAATCTCAGACAACATTAGTTTTAGCTGTCACTCATCACTTAATTTTAGGACAAAAAGTTCCTATTGATCAGATGTTTCAGATAATTATCTCTTATACGAAAGAATATTCTTTTATTGAATTTATGCCCAATGGAATTGACAAAAGTCTTGTTCCAACCTGGTATACAATTGATTGGTTTAGGGAAAATTTTGAAAAGTATTTTGAACTAATTCTGGAGACACCATCTGTTCAGGATGGTAACAGAATTCTTTTCTTTGGTAAGATTAAAACAACGGATAGGAATTCATAAAAATTATAATTCCTTTTATAAGTGCATATGAAAATACTTTTTATCAATATATCCGATTTGCATGGTGGTTCATCTATAGTTCCTTACAATTGAGTTAAATGATTATCCAAGATTTTTTAAAACATTTACTTCTTGTTCGGAATAGGTAATTAACTAGAACAATTGGAGCACAATATTTTTTAAGTTGGGGAGGAACTCAGAGAAATTCTTAATTATGTGAATAATAAAGTTCGAAATAAAATTTATATACCTGCAGATTGTAATTCACAGTTATTATAGTACTCAATTATTTCTTAAATTTGAACAATTATAATCTATAATATTCAAACAGTCTGATCATGGCAAAATCAAAAAAAGGTACTCCTTCCCAAACAGCTAAGAGAAGTCTGCTCTCTAAATTTTCATTAAACGATATTATTCCACAAAAGTATCAGCTTCCATTTGTACTTCTTTTATTGCTGATAGTTTTTATGATATTCCTGAATCCGCTTTACTTTGGCGGGAAAACATTTTTTTCAGGGGATATTGTCTCAACCGAAAGTATGAAAACATACGTGGAAAAGGATAGGGAGGGATATACACTGTGGAATTCTTACGTTTTTTGTGGAATGCCAGCCTATGCAATATCAACCGGATATAAATGGTTTAACCTTATTTGGGTAGCTCTGGATACGGTCAAACAAGTTTTTATGATTCCATTCTCAAACGATTATATTAAATGGTCGTTTTACCTTATTGCTATTGCATATACGATGTTCTTTTTCTTTTATAACCGCACGAAGGATAAACTCATTAGTCTGTTTGTCGGGCTTGTAACCGGTTTAAGTACCGGGTTTGTTGTGTTTCTTTACATCGGGCACGTTACAAAACTAACATCACTTGCACTATATCCAATTATCTTTTTGATGCTGTATAATTTTCAAAAAAAGATCAGGTTAATGGATTTTTTCCTTTTGATAATTGTGCTGAATCTTTTTGTTCTTGGATGGCACGTTCAGGTAATTTTTTATACTTTATTCGCAATAGGGATATATTTTATATTTTATTTTTTATACTCTTTATACAAAAAAGATGTGCTGCTTAGAAATCAAACCATAAAATCCGCAGTTGTTTTCGTTTTCGCAATGATCTTTGCAATAGCAATTCAGGTTGATAATCTTACACAAGTGTATGAATATACTCCTGCATCAACACGGGGAACAAAAAGTATTCTTGAAGAAGGAACACAGCTTGCGGCAAAAAGCGAATCTGATTTTTATCAGTATGCAACCAACTGGTCTTTCTCTCCAGGCGAAGTTTTAACATTTATTATTCCTTCTTATTACGGATTTGGTAAGTCTATTTATCAGGGACCACTTTCACAAAATCAACCGGTTGAAGTGAATACTTATTTTGGTCAAATGCCGTTTGTTGATGTTGCAATGTATATGGGGGTAATCATTTTCTTTCTGGCTTTATTTTCAATGTTTGTTAACTGGAAAGATCCGCTTGTTAAATTCTTAACAATATTATCTGTAATTGCAGTATTAATTTCATTCGGGCGGACTTTTCCTGTTCTGTATGATTTGATGTTCCACTATTTTCCATTTTTCGATAAGTTCCGTATTCCTTCAATGATTTTAATTCTTGTGCAGATAAGCTTTCCGGTTTTAGCTGGATTTGGAGTACTCCGGATAATTCAACTTAAAGAGAATCCGGACAAAAAAGTTGAATCGATAATTAAATTTTCAACAATCGGGTTTGGTGTTCTGTTTATTCTTTCTTTT
>JALHTS010000348.1 GCA_022865965.1 Ignavibacteriaceae bacterium | reverse complement strand
TTGATCTTGCTCAAATACGGACTTTTGGTAGATTAATCTATGGTGAGAATATTCCAACTTTAGAAGAAGCCTTAAGAGAGGTTATTGAAAACACTATGTTAGATTTCGTGTGGATTGATGTTAAAGATCCAGGAATTGTCGGTAAAGTAACTGAATTACAATATGAAGCAATATATTTAGCAGAAGTTAATAATAGAAGCTCTCTTACTATTGTATTAGGTATTCCCAATCAGGAGATTTTAAATTCTTATCTCACAAATAAGCAGAGAGAGACTCCTGTTCTAATTGAACTTGATATTAATACTGCACTTAGAGATGATATTAATTGTGTGGTATGGGCACCACGTTGGACAACTGACATTTCCTTGAAAGATATTAGTGACGCAAAAAATTCCAACAAAAAAGTTATTATTTGGACTTTAGATGTCCATGAATACATTCAAGAATTTCTGTTCAATAGTGATGTTGATGGTATTTTAAGTAACTACCCTTCTCTGATTTCTGGTATGTATTACACACAATAATTTAACTAAACGATTTAATCCGTACATATATATACCAAATTATCCTTGGAAATTTATTTTAATTACTTTGGGCGTGATTGATTAGACAATCTCTCCTTAGCAGTCCGCAGATCATCACTTCTAAGATGTGCATAGATCTATATGGTTTTTATGTCAGCGTGACCGAGAAATTTGCTAACCTCATATATCGATACTCCTCTCTGCACAAACCAGGATGTAAAAGCAAGACGCAGTGAATGAAAATTTATCCTTGGGTTTATGAATATTGATACGGGCTTAGGTGCCTATAAATTTGATTAGTGATTTACCATATTATGACTAATCAATTATTATCAATCAAGTTTCTGCAAAATGGTTTAAAATAAAAAAAGTGCGATTGTCGGTAAATATCGCACTCCTAAAGTGGGCAGAGACGGAATCGAACCGCCGACACAAGGATTTTCAGTCCTTTGCTCTACCGACTGAGCTATCTGCCCTTATTTTTAGCGCACAAACATATATATTTTATTTTTAATCTCAAATAAAATTAAAAGTTTAGAAAAAAATTATTCTACCGTCACACTTTTAGCAAGATTCCTCGGCTGATCCACATTTAATCCTTTTTTAACTGCAATATGATAAGCCAATAATTGCAATGGTATTACGGTTAGGATAGGCATTAGCATTCTGATTGTTTGAGGAATTTTTATACTAAAATCTACCAGTTTATCTATTTCATTATCATCTTCATTTGCAATAGCAATAATTCTTCCGCCTCTGGCTTTAACTTCCTGAATATTACTTATAATTTTTTCGTAAGTAGAATCTTTTGGAGCAATAAAAATTGCGGGCATATTTTCATCAATTAATGCAATTGGTCCGTGTTTCATTTCTGCAGCCGGATAACCTTCTGCGTGTATGTAAGAAATTTCTTTTAGTTTAAGTGCGCCTTCCAAAGCTACGGGAAAGTTATAACCACGACCAAGATAGAGAAAGTTTTTTGCATTCTTAAACTCTTCAGCTATTTGTTCAATCTTATCGTTTAACTTTAATATTGACTCTATTTTATCTGGAATGGCTAGTATTTCCTCAGCTAATGCTTTGCCATCAACTAAGCTCATATTTTTTCTTCTAGCTATTAAAAGAGATATAAGAGCTAATACAACAAGCTGCGAAGTGAATGCCTTTGTTGATGCAACTCCAATCTCAGGTCCTGCATGAGTATAAACACCTGAATTAGTTTCTCTTGCAATAGAACTTCCAACCACATTACAGATACCTAAAACCAAAGCCCCTTTCATTTTAGCTTCCTGCAAAGCTGCAAGAGTATCTGCAGTTTCACCACTTTGAGATATAAATAAAATTGCATCCTCCTTATTAACAATTGGATTGCGATATCTGAATTCAGAAGCATATTCAACCTCGGTAGGAATACGGCAAAATTGTTCAATCATATATTCGCCGACTAAACCTGCGTGCCACGATGTTCCGCAAGCTGTAATAATAATTCTTTTAGCATTAATTAATCTGTCAATTACATCTATCAAACCACCCAGCTTAGAAGTTCCCTCATCTAAAACAATTCTTCCGCGCAAAGAATTTCTGACTGTTTCAGGCTGCTCCATTATTTCTTTAAGCATAAAGTGCGGATAACCACCCTTATCAATCTCCTCAAGTGTCAATGTAATTTCGTGAACTTCTTTTTCTATTTCTTTATTATAAATAGTTTTTGCATTAAAACTGTTTTTTGTAATCACTGCTACTTCGCCATCTTCAAGATATACAACCTGTTTTGTATGTGAAAGTATAGCAGAAACATCCGAAGCAATAAAATTTTCATTTT
Source organism: Ignavibacteriaceae bacterium (assembly GCA_022865965.1). Lineage (GTDB taxonomy): Bacteria > Bacteroidota > Ignavibacteria > Ignavibacteriales > Ignavibacteriaceae > JAGXRK01. The sequence goes on along the minus strand of JALHTS010000348.1, from coordinate 8,769 downwards.
CACCTAATCCCACAACTAGAGGAGATCCTTTTCTGGCTGCTACAATTTTATCAGGTTCACCTGAGTAAATAACTGCTAAACCGTAAGTTCCTGCGACTTCATTTAGAGCAAGCTGAACTGATTTTGTGAGGTCATTTCCCTCTTTTATAAAACTGTCAATCAAGTGTACCAAAACTTCGGAATCTGTTTCGCTGTTAAATCTATAGCCTTGATTTAAAAGATTTTTCTTCAAAACGAGAAAGTTTTCAATAATTCCATTATGAATAATAAAAAGAGTCCCATCGTGATTTGAATGAGGATGTGCATTAAGTTCATTTGGAATACCATGAGTAGCCCATCGAGTATGAGCAATTCCAACATTTGAAATAAGATTCAGATTTTGGATTCTTTCTTCTAAGAGAGTTACTTTGCCTTTATTTTTTATAACTAATGATTTTTGATCCTGAAGAATTCCAATACCTGCAGAATCATAACCACGATACTCAAGACGTTTTAAACCGTTAATTAAAATCGGGACACAATTTTTATTTCCTATATAACCAACAATTCCACACATAAATATTCCTGAATTAATTCTAGATATAAGTTGCTTTACAATTATTTGACTATAGCTAATTTTTGAGTAACTGTTTTGGTTCCACCTTCATTTAGATAAAAATCTAACCTTAGATTATCAACCGGAATGTACCAAGATTATTAGCCTTAAGGTTCATCTTGAAATCAGAACCTTTGTATAAGCAAACTTGGATTTCATCTTAGAAGAATTATTAAAGCACGTTAAGGTTTTTAAAATATTCAATCGCCATCTTCAATCCTTCATTTCTTTCAATTATCGGCTGCCATTTCAAAATCTTTTTTGCTTTGCTTATGTCAGGTTGCCTTACTTTCGGATCATCTATTGGTAATTCTTTATAGACAATTTTACTTTTTGAACCGGTAAGTTTTATTATCTCTTCTGCAAAATCCTTAATTGTAATCTCTTCAGGATTACCAATATTCACAGGTTCAACTTCATCAGACATTAATAATTTAAATATTCCTTCAACCTGATCTGAAACAAAACAAAAACTTCTTGTCTGCATTCCATCACCAAATATGGTAATATCTTTACCGGTCAATGCTTGTGCTATGAAAGCCGGTAATGCCCTGCCGTCATTTAATCTCATTCTTGGACCAAATGTATTGAATATTCTTACTATTCGCGTATCTAATCCGTGATAACGATAATATGCCATTGTTAGGGCTTCGGCAAATCGCTTTGCTTCATCATAAACTCCTCTCGGCCCAATTGGATTAACATTCCCCCAATAATCTTCTGGTTGTGGGTGAACATTCGGGTCACCATAAACTTCAGAGGTTGATGCCAGCAAGAATCTGGCTTTTTTTTCTTTTGCTAACCCAAGAACTTTATGAGTGCCAAGTGAACCGACTTTTAATGTTTGGATCGGTAACTTTAAATAATCAATTGGACTTGCAGGTGAGGCAAAATGTAATATGTAATCAACCTTTCCAGGTACAAATATATAATTTGTTACGTCGTGCTTGATAAACGAAAAATTTTCATTACCAAATAAATGGGAAATATTATCTGTGTTACCGGTTAATAAATTATCGATACAGATGACTTTCATTCCCTCTTTTACAAGTCTATCACATAAGTGGGAACCTAAAAATCCGGCTCCACCAGTTACTATTGCAATCTTTTTATTCAATTATTTTTTCTTTCGATTTTTTTAATCTTAAATGAATATATATTTCTTGTTCAGAAACAATTAAAATTAGTGACAACAAATATCCCAGAATTTTGACCCGGAAAGATCTTCTGAATATCCATAAAATTAAGAGTTAAATTATGAAGTTACTTTTAAAGTAACTTTTCTAAGAGAAAATATTGTTACAACCAGCGATAATAATGGTCCACTAAATAATATAACTAATAGATACTGAACCCTATCAAAGTCTATCACTTTTAATATTGAAATATAATTACCAGCGTAAGAAATTATCAAATAAAACAAAATGCCTGCAGCCATTGCAGAGAACAATCCGATCAACAATCCATTTATGATTATGGGCATTTTGATTGTAGAAAGCTTTGCTCCCACAAGTTTCATAGTTTCAAATTCTTCTGTTCTGGAATTTATTATAAGTCTAACAGTACTATAAACAAGATATAAAGAAACAAGGAGAATTATTATTGTTAAAGCAACCACATATAATCTAAATTCTTTGATATATGAAAGTAGTTTTTGGATAAAATCATCGCGACGAACAACTTCTTCAATCCAGGGAAATGATGTTAATGTGCTGATAATCTGTTTTACTGAGTCCTGGTCTGCATATTCACTTTTTAATTTTAGATTGAATGACGCCGGAAGCGGATTGTAATCAAGAATTTTTCTGAAATCCTCACCAGTTTCTTTAATAAATATTTCAATTGCTTCTTCCTTACTTATATATTTAACTTGAGAAACAAATCCGGTTTGAAGAATTTCTTTTTCCATATTTGCAACATTATTCTTTTCAGCTGAACCTGTAAGAAAAACACTTATGCTAATATTTCCTTTCAAATAGTTTTCAAGTTTTTCGGAAGACTGATGCAGAAAGAATGATATTACAATCAACACTACTGCTATTGTTGTTGAGACAAACGTAAGAAATGAAGATAGTTTGGCTCTTGAAAATAATCTTAATGATTCTTTAATAAAGAACAGGATCATAGAAGTATTAAAACTATATTATTGAATAACTTAAACTAAGATAAAAACAGTTAGCTCGATTAAAAATTTCTAATTCAATTTACTAAAAATTCGACTCATCTATCCATCTTGTTATTTGCCACTTTTCAGTTTGAGAATTTTTTCTAAGCGAAAGATTTACTCTTCCATCAACACGGACAACATCGGTAGGATTAAAAGTTATAGTTAGATTAAAACTTCTTACAACATTGGCACTAGTAGAATCTTCTGTAAATAAAACTATATTATTCCATATCAAATCTAATCGCTGTGAATTTTCAAATAGACCATAAGTTGTTCTCATTTCTTCATCTCTGCCCCAGCTCACATCAAATCCCTGGTCATAGTCGCGATAAGTAAAAATAAAATCATTACTTAAAAGTTCACCATAAATTGTTGTATCCTTAAAAGTGTATGAGTATTGAAAATTTTGAAAAACACCCGGAATAGTTTTCAAATCAGATATTGGTGCTCTTATATCAGATGCGGATTCATCGAATGCAGGAGCAAATGGATTCGTGCATCCAATTGCAAGCAGAAAGGATGTTATAATTATGTAAAATAAAATTTTAATAATATTTTCCTTTTAATTCACTCCAGCTTGGTGAATCAGGTAATTTAATATCCTGCCAATAGTAAATAACCCAAACTGAACGATCATCATTTACTAAAGTAAACTGTAAATTGCCCTGGTAGCTTGAAGATTCAGGTTGACTCAGTGGAATGTTTATAAAATAAGAAGCAGAATAGAGAACCGTATCACCGCTTCTTGTTAAAGATGAGTCATTCAACAATAAAGTCAGTGGAAAATCTTTCTCAACACTTGCAATTACACTGCTGAAATATCTTTGTTCATCCGCTAAATCCCAACCTTCAGCAAGAAATTGATATTGAGAAACAGCTTCACTAGAAGGTTGAAACAAGAATCTTCGTGATGAGAAAGCAGAGTCAACAAAACAAGCCAGATAGTTTTGAACATTCTTATCTGCAAAAGAGTTTATGAGATTTGACATAACAATTTCAGGTTCAGTTGCCAGCTGGAAATTAGATCTTCCCTGATCAGGCATTTCTGCTTCTCTGGTAACAAAAAGGTCGCAACCTGATAAAAGGAGGATTAAAAACAATATGGGAAATTTAAATTTCATTTTTTTGCAATGATGATTATCCTCGGTGAGGAAAGCTGATTAAACTTGTTTCCAAAAAAATCACCAAATGTTTTTTCAATTGCAAATCCAATTTTAGTCAACTCATCAATCAGTTCATCTTTGCTATACATTCTTACAGACTCATAATAATTTTTTGAAAAACCATTCTGTTTAATTGAAATTTCTTTAACAACTCTTAATCCATCAATTTTGCGTTTCTGAATGATCTCACCATTATCAATTTCATCATGGGATTCCTCAATTAAATTTTGCTCAACATAATACTTGTTGAAAAAATCTATTATAAAATATCCACCGCTTTTAAGGTGCTCATAAGCAGTTTTGAATATCTGAAAATTTTCTTTATCATTTTCAAAGTAACCGAAACTTGTAAACAGATTTACAATGAGATCGAACTTGCCTGAATGAGTAAAATTCCTGAGATCAGATTGAATAAAATTTATTTTCAGGTTTTCTTTTTCTGCCGTATTGCGGGCTTCGGAAAGCATATTCTTACTTAGATCAACTGCAGAAACTTTGAATCCTTTCTTAGCAAGTAGTATGCAATGTCTTCCTGTTCCGCAAGCCAAATCCAATACTTCTGAAGATTTTGGGAGAGGAATATTATTTATTATCAGATTTACTAAATCTTCAGCATCAGATTCATTTCGATGTCGATATACATTCAAATATTCTTTTGTTCCAAACCAATCTTTAAACCATTCGGATGTCATAAATCAATCCTGTTCAACATAGCTCTGCCAACTGTAGCTTCATCGGCAAATTCAAGATCACCTCCAACTGGAAGACCTCTGGCAATTCTTGTTACTTTAATGCCGAGAGGTTTTAATAATTTTGCTAAATAAAGTGATGTGGTTTCACCTTCTGTATCAGGATTTAATGCAAGTATTATTTCCTTAATCTCTTCATTCTCAAATCTTTTCATCAGTTCTTTTATTTTAAGTTCATCGGGACTGATTCCTGATAATGGTGATAAAACTCCACCAAGAACATGATACAGACCCGTATACTCGTGGGATTTTTCAACAGCAATAACATCGCTTGCTTCTTCAACCACACAGATTATGCTGGAATCTCTTTTAGAACTTTGACATATTCTACAGAGGTCTTCTACAGATATATTAAAACATCTTTTACAAAAGTGAATTTTAGTTTTCAAATCCTGAACTGCGTTAATGAGATTCTCAACATTTTCAGGTGAACTTTTTAGAATATGAAGTGCAAGACGTTGAGCAGTTTTTTTTCCAATGCCGGGAAGTTTACTCAGTTCTTCAATTGCAATATGTAATGGTTCTGCGATTAACAATTTAAAGTCCCGGAATATTCATTCCCGGAGGAATCATACCTTTTGTAACTTTAGCCATTTCTTCTTCAGCAAGTTTAGCTGCCGATTCTAAAGCTTTATTTACAGCGGCAACAACCAAATCCTCCAGAATTTCTTTTTCTTCAGAATTAATAACCTGAGGATCAATTTCAACTGAAATAATTTCTCTATTTCCGTTAGCAGTAGCTTTTATCATCCCGCCGCCTGCTTCTTCACTAACGGTTTTATTGCCTAATTCACTTTGAACTCTTTGCATCTCAGCCTGCATTTTCTGTACTTGTTTAAGCATTCCCTGCATTCCACCCTTCATCACTAAAATCTCCTTAATTTTGTCAGAATTTTGTTTAATTGTTGATTTTGCCTTCAAATATAATACTTTATTTGACTTTATACATCGATTATCCCTAATTTGATTTCGTTAAATTTTAATTGGATTTTTAATATTAATTAAGACAAATTATGATCGAAACAAATCTAAAAAAAGACATACCTTTTGACGGTGCGAATTATCAAATACTTGAATTTTCTGATATTTTTCAAATAAATAAGCAAAAAAAAGCAAAAGTAAAAGATTTAGGACAAAAAGTTGCTTCTATCTACACTTACTTTTTCGACTATTTAAAAGAATATCATATTCCGGTTGCTTTCATCAAAAGAGAAGAAAAGCACTCATTAAAATTTGTGAAATATGAAAAATTCTCTTTCAGTGTTAAAATCCTGAATTCTGCTGATAAAAGAACGGCAAAAATCTTCTCACTGAAAGAAGGAAATCCTTTGGAATTACCTGTTTTTGAATTTCACTATGGCGAACTTAAAGAAAGTTTAATAAGCGAGAGTCATCTGATTACATTTAATCTTTGCAGCATGGAAGATTTGAAGATGATAAATAGAATATGCTCAAAGATTAATGCTGTTCTTAAATCTTTTTTTGAAAGAAGAAATTACGTTTTGGCAGAACTTTCATGTACTTTCGGAAAGTTTGAAGGTAAAATTTATATGACGGGAAATTTCTCTCCGGAAAGTTTGAAGGCATTTCCGGTTGAGATTAATTCAAAATGGAAAGATCCTTATAATCTCACAACAGCCGCAAATATTAAAGGTTATACAGATCAATTAATAAAAATAATCAGCGTTTAAAATGCTTGCTAAATACGGTTACTCAACTATTGGTGTCGTTGCAATAATATCATTCATTCTTATTGCTGCAGGAATTTTAATTAACAACGGATTTGTGAAATATTCACTAATCACACTTGCCATTCTGTTAATAATTTTTACATTAAATTTCTTTAGAGATCCCGAAAGAAAAGCGCCTGACAGAGATGATGTTGTAGTTTCTCCTGCTGAAGGAAAAGTTCTTTTCATAAAAGAAATTGTTGATAATAAGTTCCTCAATGATAAAGCAAAAATGATATCTGTTTTCATGTCTCCACTAAATGTTCACGTAAACAGAATTCCAATTGACGGCACGGTTGATTTTCTTGAATATCATAAAGGTGAATACATAGCAGCGTTTGAAGATAAAGCATCTGAAGTTAATGAAAGGTCTGAAATTGGTATTACAAGCAAACACGGAAAAGTTCTTTTTACTCAAGTTGCCGGCTTTGTTGCAAGAAGAATTGTTTATGATTTATCTATAGGTGACACTGTAAAAATGGGAGAAAGATTCGGAATGATTAAATTTGGAAGCCGGGTTGATGTAATTGTTCCACTTAATTGGACTCCTAAAGTTAAACAAGGTGATAAAGTTTCTGCCGGTGAAACCATTCTCTTTGAAGTAAATTAAAAACTGATGAATCGTCTTCGCATAACACCTTCTGTTATTCCCAACCTATTCACTTCGCTGAATATGTTTTGCGGATTCTTTTCCATCATTAATGCCAGTCAGGGTAATTACGTTTATGCCTGCTGGCTGATTTTTATTGCTGCCCTATTTGATGCGCTTGACGGTGCAATGGCAAGATTGACAAACTCAAGCAGTGAACTTGGAGTTGAACTTGATTCTCTTTCAGATATTGTGAGTTTTGGTGCCGCTCCATCTTTTCTTCTTTATTCAACTTATTATTATCAGTTAAACACAATTGGAATTATTTTAACTTCACTCCCATTGATAGCTGGTGGATTCAGACTTGCAAGATTCAATGTTCAATTAGTGGGATTTGAAAAATCATTCTTTACCGGTTTACCAATTCCATCCGCCGCAATTACAATAGTAAGTTTTATACTTGCTTTTCATAGTGATGGTTATTCAGATTTACATTCGCAGATCATCATTCCAATGACACTTATTTTATCGTTCTTGATGGTAAGCAGAGTTAAGTACGATTCGATTCCAAAATTTTCACTAAGATCAATTAAAGAAAAACCATTCACTTATATTTTTATTTTGGCAGGATTGATTGTAGTTGTATTCTACAGGATTGAAGGTGTCTTCTACATTTTTGTTTTCATGGTCGTATTTGGTATTTTTCAACACATTTTTCTTTATCTAAAACACAGAAAAAAAAGTATTTCGAGAGATTAAAATTGTTTAAAGCAAAAGTATTAATAAAGCGAAGACCATCTATTCTTGATCCTCAAGGTAAAGCCGTTGAAAAAGGTGCTGAACATCTTGGATTGAGTAATATTAGGAACACAAGAATAGGAAAGTATATTGAGTTTGATCTTGATGTTAAAGATAGAAAAGCAGCAGAGAAAGAAGTGAATGAATATTGTTCGAAGCTGCTCGCAAATCCTATTATGGAAGATTTTGAGTTTACACTCGAAGAGGTTAAGTAATGCCAAGGTTCGGAGTTGTTGTTTTTCCCGGTTCAAACTGTGATCACGATGCTTATTATTCTGTGGGAAATGTTCTTGGTTACGATGTTAATTTTTTGTGGCATAAAGATTCCGATCTTAAAGAATCAGATGTAATTATATTACCGGGTGGATTTTCCTACGGCGATTATTTGAGAAGCGGTGCAATTGCAAGATTCTCCCCTATTATGAATTCTGTTATTGACTTTGCAGGCAAAGGCGGAATTGTAATCGGCATCTGTAATGGTTTCCAGATTTTGCTCGAAGCCGGACTTTTACCCGGAATAATGTTCAGAAATAAATCACTGCAATTTGTTTGCAAAGATGTTTATCTTTCAATTGAAAACAGAAATACAATTTTTACGAATCTAATTAACGGACAGAAAAGTTTAAAGATCCCGATCGCTCACGGTGAAGGAAATTATTTTTGCGATGCAGATACTTTGAAAATGCTTCAGGATAACAATCAAATCGTTTTCAGGTATTCTTCTTCAATTGGTGAAGTTAACAAAGAGTTTAATCCTAACGGATCAACAAAAAATATTGCTGGAATTATAAATAAAGAAGGAAATATTCTTGGAATGATGCCGCATCCGGAAAGAGTTTGTAATCCTGTTTTGAATAATACTGACGGACAAATTATTTTTAAATCAATAGCTAGTCATTTAAAAAACTAAGGTGATGATATGTTAGCATTTATAGGAAATTTAGGCGCCGGTGAAATAATTCTGATATTGCTTGTAGT
>JALHTS010000347.1 GCA_022865965.1 Ignavibacteriaceae bacterium | reverse complement strand
TGCACAGCGGCGATTCTCTTAAAATCGAGGAGTTTAATTTTAATGAAAATATGATTGACTCTATAATGGAGAATCAATTTCCTAACCTTGATTCATCACATGGATTTAATTTTGATCCGTTTAAATTCTTCAGTGATTCTACATCAGGAGGACTTAATTACTTTTTTAATGATAGTTCAATGTTTGATATGAATGAAGATTTGAAAAAACAGATGCAGGAACTAAGGGAAGAACTAAGAAAATTCAGAGAGGATATGAGATATTTTCAAAACGATCAGCCGATTCAGTCTGATACAGTAAAACCAAAGTTGAAAGGGATTGAGATTTAGTAGAGGTACGAGGTGTATGGATTAGCAGGATAGCAAATAAATTTCAATTTTCAAATAACAAATAACAAATAACAAATAACAAATAACAAATAACAAATAACAAATAAACTCTGAAATTCAAAATTCAAAAAATCAATAGCTTTCAATATCATTTTTTCTCTTTGATTTAGCAGCTACTCTATGAGCATTTCTTATAAAACTTTATAACCTTATACTCTATAACTATATACTGCAATACCAAATACCGTTAATCCTCATTTAAAACCATTATTCATCTCATTTCCCGTTTATAACTCTTCTCTTTAAAGTAACCTAAAAATGCTTTAATTTTAGCCAGTAATTGACATTAAAGAATATCAAATTTACAAATCGGAAATAATTTGAATATCAGTTTAACAACAATGATAAAAAAATCGAAACTTCATTTTTTTATTTCGCTTATAATTCTGCTTGCAGTTTACAAGCTTATCTTCTTTTCTGCTGATTCATACTTACTCTTATTGTTGAATGATGTTATTGTAATTATTTCGATTGCAGTATTATGTCTTTATATAATGGAGAAGATTAGAGAGAAAAAACCTGCGCCGCTTTCATTGATTATGAATGTAGGAATTCTTAATGCATTTGTATTCTTTGTAATTACATTTTCAGATAATATTATGAGCAGTGTTTCTGATAGAATCAATAATCACAAACTTGATCCTGGACCAATATCAGATATTGTAACTTTAATTTATGTTCTGATCTTTTTTGTTTTCTTTGCTTATGTTCTGATGACTTTCAGAGAATTGTTTTTCTATAAACAAACAAAAAATGTAAAAGTTTATTTTCAAACAATGATAATATTCTTTTTATTATCCTCAATTTCCGTAGTACTTTTCAGTGGTAATGAATATTCATATATAAAAAACACTTTCTTTGTTTTATCAATAATATTAATTATTTCTAATTCAATTAGAATATCCTGGATAGCCTTTATCAATAAAAAAGAAAAGCTTTCTCTTCTTGCACTTTCTGTGGTTATATCCGCCTTGTTTATTGTAAATGTTGTAAACAGTTCTGCAGATGGAGTTCACGGACAACTTTTACTGCATTTTTCTCCCGCCCTACAAAAATTTTCAACCTTAATGCTGATTTATGGTGCGGTTTATTTCAGTTTTCTTTTCTTTACTACAATGTTTCATATCCCGACTGCAGAGGTTTATGATCGCAGGGCACAGGAAGTATCGTCACTTCAATATTTCAGCAAGCTTATAACACAGGTTTTGGATTTTAATGATCTTGCTGAAACAGTAACCGACATCACATTAAAAGTCAGCAATGCAGATGCAGCCTGGATTGTTCTTGGAGAAAAAAATCAGCTAAAAACAATTGCAATCAAAAATGCCGCCTATGTTGATGCAGAAATTATAAACGACTATTTGTTTAAGCTCAAAAAAATAGAAGAGATTACTGATACGATGGTATTCAATATTGAGGATTATTCTGTAAAGAGTTCTTTGTCTGAAAAATTCGGTAATATTCTCGTATCTCCGTTAAGAACCCATAACGATCATAAAGGTTTTCTTGTTGCCTTAAGGAAAAATGAATTAATATTTTATGAAGAAGATAAAAAAGTTATAGATACTTTTTCAGACTATGCATCTGTCGCAATTGACAATTCCAGGTTGCTAAGTGAATCAATTGAAAAAGAGAGACTTGAAAAAGAGCTTGACGTTGCACGCGAGATCCAAAAAAAAATTCTTCCGTCAAAAGATCCGGTTCTTGAAAAACTTTCTATATCATCTGTATTTATTCCTGCATTTGAGGTTGGCGGAGATTATTATGATTTCTTCGAAACATCAAAAGATAAATTCGGCTTTGTTATCGCGGATGTTTCGGGTAAAGGAATTTCAGCGGCATTTATTATGGCTGAAGTTAAAGGAATATTTGAATCACTTTCCCTGATTATTGATAGTCCTAGAGAAATTCTTGTTAAGGCGAATCAGGTTTTAAGAGATACTCTCAGCAGAAATAATTTTGTAAGCGCTTTATATGGAATAATTGATCTAAAGAATGAAAAACTGTATTTAGCAAGAGCAGGGCATTGTCCGGCTTTGCTTGTCCGTGATGCAAATGTGCTTGAGTTTAAACCGGCAGGAATGGGATTAGGATTAACATACAACCATCTTTTTGAAAAGACTTTACAAGAACAGGAAATTGATTTGAAGGATAATGACACAATCATTCTTTATACAGATGGAATTACTGAAGCCAAGAATAGTGAGCTTGATGATTTTGGTGAACAGCGATTATCAAAAATAGTTATTGATAATTCAAATCTTTCTGCGGATGATATTGCAAACAGAATAATTCACGATGTTACAATTTTTTCGAGCAGTCACTCTCAATATGATGATATAACATTAGTAATTTTAAAGTGGAAACAAAAAAAATAATTTAAATGGAGTTAACGAATGACAGAATTTAGCACATCAATCAGAGAGCAGGGCGAAGTAAGCATAATAAATCTTAAAGGATTTCTTGATGCTCATACTGCGTCGTCTCTCGAAAATGATTTTACAAAACTGATTGATTCAAATCAATTCAGGATTGTAGTGAATTTCAAAGATCTTGCCTACATAAGCAGTGCAGGTTTAGGTGTGTTTATGGCTTACATTGAGAAGATCAGGGATAATAATGGTGATATTAAACTTTCCGGTATGACAGATAAAGTTTATAACATTTTCGATCTTTTAGGGTTCCCGCTTCTTTATGAAATATTTAAATCCGAAGATGAAGCCATAAATAAATTTAAAGAGAAAAACAGCAGTGAAAAATAAATTAAAGAATAAAAAACTTGTCGTTAAAAGCAGAACGGAAAATCTTTCCGCGATAAGGGATTTTATTGCTTCTGCAGCAC
>JALHTS010000041.1 GCA_022865965.1 Ignavibacteriaceae bacterium | reverse complement strand
TGTTTAAAATTGGTGATGCAAGAGGAATATACGCAGTAAAACAGGCAATCCGGTTTGACGACAGTCCTCGCGTTAGTAAGATGTGTGAAAAAATTTATAACTGTTATTGTTATGAAAATGTCAATCAGGAAATAGTAATAGCCGGATTATAAATCCGGCTTCTTTAATTATCGTCTCACAAATCTCATTTCTGCTTAGCAATAAATAAGCTATCTTTCCGATTATTTTATCTAAATATTAGATTATGCATCTTTATAAAGATCATTTTATAAAAACATTATCATTGGCTTTTCCTGTTATTATCGGACAGTTGGGTTTTATGATGATGGGTGTCGTTGATAGTATAATGGTAGGCCGGCTTGGTGCTATTCCATTAGCTGCCGCTGCTCTTGGTTCGAGCATTACTATTCTCATTTTTATTATTGGTATTGGAAGTTCAATTGCAGTTACTCCCTTAGTTGCAATTTTAGTAGGAGCAAAAAGATTTGAAGAGTGTGGAGTTTATTTCAGGCAATCTCTTATCGTAAACACAATTATATCGTTATTTCTTTTTCTAGCAACTTATTTTTCATCCTATTTGATAGCCATTATTAATCAGCCAATAGAAGTCATTCCACTTGCAGAATCTTATACGCGCATTCTGGCCTTTTCTGTATTTGCCATGATGATATTTCAAACTTATAAACAATTCATTGAGGGATTATCAATAATGCGTCCGGCGATGATTGTAGCTCTTGCTGCTAATATTATTAATGCTTTTTCAAACTGGATTTTTATTTATGGTAATCTGGGCTCACCAGCTTTAGGATTAGATGGAGCAGGCATTGCTACTCTAATGTCAAGAATATTTATGGCTGTTACATTAATGTTCTATGTTATGAAATCAAAACATTTTTCAGCATTTGATGTTTCTTTAAACTTTAATGGATTTAATTTTCCCGTAATAAAGAAGATTTTAAATCTGGGGATTCCAAGCGGCTTTCAATATTTCTTTGAGACCGGTGCATTCGTTTTTGCCATAGTTATGGTTGGTTGGATTGGAGCAAATGAGCTGGCCGCTCATCAAATAGCAATTAATCTTGCTTCAATATCCTTTATGATGGCTCTTGGAATTTCACAAGCTGGAAGTATCAGAGTAGGGAATGCCGTTGGGCAGCAAAATATTACCGAAGTACGACGAGCAGGATTTATTGCTTCTATCTTGGGTGGTTCCGTTATGATGATGGCAGGGATAATATTTATTACGTTAAATACTTTTCTTCCATCCTTATATATTGATGACATTAAAGTGATTGAAATAGCATCAGTCCTTTTGATTATTGCGGCATTTTTTCAAATTGCCGATGGTGTACAAGCGGTCGGGATTGGCATTTTAAGAGGATTAACAGATGTAAAAGGACCTACAATTATTACATTTGTAGCATATTGGGTTATTGGTCTCCCATCTGGATATCTACTCGGATTTATTTTTGATTATGGTGTTGAAGGTGTTTGGATCGGTTTATCTTTAGGTCTCTTTTGTTCTGCAATATTTCTTACTTTAAGATTCAATTATAAAAGCAGACACCCTGTAACACTTTAGGTTTAATTTTCATTAATTAGTCTGTGACTATTTGGTGAATTAATTCCTTTTCGACCCGTTCAAATAATGATTTCTCGATGGTGTTCCTTCCTTTAATTCTAAATCTATTACTGTTTATTTGCTTATCTTTTGAAGAAATAATAATAACGGGCTTCTTAAAATACTTTGCGATTATTGCTGCATTACGACTTCCAATTTTATTAACAATATCTCCATTTTTTAAAATCACATCACAGCTTAATAGCAATAAATCAGCTTTCTCTAAGCTATTACTGGTTTCTGAATCAAGCACTACTTTGGTTTTTATTCCTGCCTTTAATAATTTTTTTGCAAGAATTTTCCCTTCACACTCGGGTTGTGATTCACAAATCGTAACTTCAATTTTATCATTGTATTTATGCCATAATTTTAACACTTCATAGACCGTCTTACTATTGGAAAGAGTTACTATTTTACTATAACTTTTTATTTTATTCGGGATAGAATTGAAGATTATTTTATAAGTATTTCGATTTACCTCCAGAATTTTAGATAGAGATTTTAAAATAGATTCTTGATTATTGCTCAGTATTATATTTTCCATTGAAAGTATATTATTCTCTATGACAGCGAAGTGCGATAAATACTTCTTAGCCAAATCAATTTCAGTTCGAATAGATTCTCCGCCTTTCACTTTTTTAGAAAAATAAATTAATAGTTTCTCAAGCAGTTCTGCTGAACCGGCGGTTTTATTGAACAGTATTTTCTCAAAGTTCTTATCTATCTTTTTCATATTTGATTTAACAACGAACTTACTTCAAATGTCGTTTCAGAAGGTGCATGTTGACTGGTTATATAAGAGGATAATGCTAGATATAATTCGTGCTTTGTTGAATAATCCTTTAAATAAAAAGTGCGGACTTTATTTCTATTTTTTATAAGCCAGTTTAGAGAAATTTTCATTTTTTCGAGATCTTCTTCACTTGGAAGCATATCATTTTGAATTGTACAATTGAAATAATCGTCCAATACTTCATCAAAATAATCCTTTTTATCTAAAAGATATTTCTTTATAAATATTTTTCCCTCTAACATCAACAAGTAATCCTTTCCCCAATCAGAATCAATTTCAAAAACCACTTTTGCATTGTTTATCGGTTCGGCAAGAAGAGAATTCTTATGTACCTGTGCGAGAATCAAGTCTAATAATTCTTTTACTTCAGCAGCTTTTTCATACTTTTGTTGAGTAGAGTGCAATTTCATTTTATTGAGTAAACGGTTAAGTGCAGTTTGATTTTTTCCACCAAGAAACTCATAAACGTGATTCAATTCTTCTTTATATCTTATCATATTATTTGGATCACTTAAACAGGGTGCGGTGCATCTTTCAATATCTTTAAGAAAACATCCTTTGCCTTTTGCTAATTCCTTGTCATTGCACTCCCTTACTTCAAATGTTTTCGCCAACACATCAAATAATAATTTGGTTTTCTTTTTAGTCGTGAAAAGTCCGAAATAATCGTTTCCGTCAAAATCAAAATAATTTGTTATTTCCAGATCAGGAACTTTGTGTGTTGTATTAATTCTTAAAAAATATTTATTGCCGTAAGATTTTAGTTGAGTATTATGTTTTGGGTTTATCTTCTTAATCAACTCTGCTTCTAATAACAAAGCTGTAAGTTCAGAATTAGTAATTTCAATTTTCAAGCGGGAGGCTTGTTTAACTATCTTTTTAGGTTTTCTCTGTGCAGAAACAGAGAAATAACTTTTCATCCGTTCTCTTAGTGATTTTGCCTTACCAACGTAAATAATTTCATTTTTCTTGTTCAGGAAGTAATATATTCCAGGTGCATCTGGAACGGACCCAACATCATCAACTAAGTCCTTTTTTATTTTTAATATTGGTCTCGTTCCAATATTACTCTGATAATCCAATAAGTTTTGTAATGACGATATATTGTTTTCTTTTTTTAATTGCTTTGTAAGTTTGATTAAGATACGTGCAGTAGTTTCTGCATCTGCTAATGCTCTGTGTGCATCAGAGTTTTTAATTTTAAGATGCATAGCAACAGATCCTAATGATCTGCTTTTTAAAAAAGGAAAAATTCTTCTAGATAATTTTAATGTACATAAAGTCTGAAACTGTGGTGTTTCATATCCGCAAAGTTTAAACTCATTTTTAAGAAACGAATAATCGAATGGCAGATTATGTGCTGTTAAAATTGAATTTTCCGTGAAGGATAATATTTCATCAGCCAAATCTTCAAAGAGGGGAGCGTCCGAAACATCATCATTTGATATTCCTGTAAACTGTGAAATAAAGCCTGGTATGTATGTTTGTGGATTAATTAAAGATTGGAACCTGGAGACGATTTTCATCTTTTCAACGCGAACCATGCCAATTTCTATTACTTTATTTTTTGTAGCAGATAATCCCGTTGTTTCAACGTCTATGACCGTAAATGCAGAATCTTCTACAGGAATGTTTGTATAATTACCTGAGGACATAAAAAATATCAATAAAAAGTAACTATTAAGAAAAACTTTTTTAAAATCACACTCAATTTAGATATATTGATATTAAAAATTACAGATTATGTCTTCAATTAACATTCTATTTATCGGTGATATCATTGGAAAGCCGGGGCTGGATCATGTTCAAACCTGGCTTCCCGGATTAATTCAAAAATATAAAACTGACTTAGTTATTGCTAACGGTGAAAATGTATCCGATGGGAAAGGCTGCACTTCAAAGGAAGGACAAATTTTATTTGATCTGGGAGTGCATGTAATTACAGGTGGAAATCACACCTGGGATAAGCATCAATCTCAAGATTATCTTAAATCGGAACCAAGGGTTATTCGTCCGCTTAATTATCCCAAAGGTACTTATGGAAATGGTTATCATATTGCGTCAACTAAAAAAGGTAAAGTAGCAGTTTTAAATCTGCAGGGAAGAACTTTTATGTCTCCTTTAGATTGTCCGTTTCGAACTGCTGACTGGGTTATCCAAAAAATAAAAAGCGAATCTAAAATTGTCATTCTTGATTTTCATGCAGAAGCAACTGCTGAAAAAATGGCTATGGGACATTACCT
>JALHTS010000346.1 GCA_022865965.1 Ignavibacteriaceae bacterium | reverse complement strand
TTCAAAGATTTATATTGAATAAATAAATTCTAATTATGAAAAAAATATTCTTATTCTTAATACTATTTAATTTTTTAAGCTTCGCTCAAAATAGTGATTTTGATTCCCGTGTTAATACCGGCATTAAACAAATCTATAACATCAAATTTGATGATGCAGAAAAAACTTTCAGAAATTTAATTGCTGATTATCCTGATCATCCTTCAGGAAGATTTTTTCTTGCAATGATAGATTGGTGGAAAATTTTACTTGACTTAGATAATGAAGAACACGATGACATTTTCTTCCAGAAGCTTGAAGATGTCATTTATCAATGTGATGAGTTATTAAAAGAAGATAAAAGTAATGTTGATGCGCTTTTCTTTAAAGGCGGTGCAATTGGTTTCCGCGGGCGATTAAGAGCATTAAGAGAAAGCTGGCTTAAAGCTGCTGATGACGGTCGCGAGGCATTACCTATAGTTGAACACGCCGCCAATCTTGATCCTGATAATCTTGATGTTCAGCTTGGTTTTGGTATTTACAATTATTACGCAGATGTAATCCCATCAGAGTTCCCTTTGATCAAACCTTTAATGATTTTCTTTCCTTCCGGAGATAAACAGAAGGGAATTGAGCAGCTTCGCAGCACTGCATTAAACGGAAACTACGCGAAGTATGAAGCACAATATTTTTTAATGACATTATACTATCGTTATGAAAAAAATATGCTTGCTGCTGATGAATTTGCAAAAATGCTGCTGAATGAATTTCCCGATAACCCTGTTTTCCAAAGATGGAGAGGAAGAATAGCTGTTCGCCGTGGTGATTGGTCTTTAGCCGACTCTCTTTTTAAGAATGTAATAGTCAAATCCGAAAAAAATTATGTGGGGTACAATCTTCCAACATCAATACGGGAAGCAGCTTATTATGTAGGATATAATGCCAGGGATTATGGACTATTAGATTCTGCAAAAACTTTATTTGAAAAATGTTATGAGTTGTCAAAACAAATTGATAAAAAAGAGGAATCGGGATTTCAGGTAAATTCTGTTGTTTATCTTGCAATGATTGAAGAACAGCAAGGAAGAAAAGAAAGCGCTATTGAACTTTACGAAAAAGTTTTAAAAATGAGAGATTATGGAAATTCCCATTCTATAGCCAAATCCAGCATTAGTACATTGAAAAGTACAAAATAAAACTAAAGATTAGTTGAAACACTAATCCTGTGCCATCCGCCAACAAGACCTAATGAAGAATATCCATAATCGAATTGGTAATCGGAAATTTTTGCACCAAGTCCCGCATTAAATCCCGCAATACCAGAAGTTGTTCCAATCTTTAGTTCTGTTCTTCTCTCATTGTTATAACCGAATCTTAGTTTGAAAACAGGACTTAAAGTAAACTCAACACCAACGGCAAAAGCTTTAAATCTCTGAATAAAATCATCCTGGTCTTCATTAAGTTTATGGAAATCAAGTGAAAGACGGGCAGGAAGGTTTTTTAGTCTGACTGCACCACCAATTACAATATCCAAAGGAAGATCTTCTTTTATATCGTAGTAGCTTGTCATCTGATATCCAAGGTTGAGAACAGAAAAACCAACATTGATATTTTGTTCCGGCAAGACATAATGAAGACCAAGATCAACACCGAGCGCAGTTGATGATCTGTCTGCTATACCGGAATAAATAAATTTTGCATTAGCACCGTAATAAAAATTTTCATCGAGTAAGTTGGAGTATCCTAAAATAAAAGCAAACTCACCTGCACTAAATTCACCTGATCTGACTCCTGATGCATCAGCTTCATCAAAACTGCCATAGTTTATATATTTAATTGCAGCACCGACTCTGCCAATACCATTAAGTTCTGTTGAGTAAGAAAGGCTGGCGAGATTTATGTCCATCAAATGTTTAAAGAATGAAAAAGAAATTGGATTATCAGTAAGAAGACTTAATCCAGCAGGATTATAAAATATAACATCAGCATCGTCGTTATTTGAAACGAAACTTCCGCCAAGTGCTCCCGCACGTGCACTCGGATCGAGTCGTAAAAACTCATAAGTATTCTGAGCAAATGATACTGATGATAAAAATATAATTGAACTTATTATAAAAACCGTCTTTTTCATTAATTCTCCTAAAAAACTGCACCTATTTAATCATATTCAAAAATAAAGGCAAGGGGAAAT
>JALHTS010000345.1 GCA_022865965.1 Ignavibacteriaceae bacterium | reverse complement strand
TAATCTGGCAGAACCAAAAAAAACAATCGTATCCATAATTTTATGCTTTTTGAATCTTGCCTGCGGTTCAAGATATTCAGCAAGCAACCGGATTGTTCTCCCATTAGCTGAATTTATGAAATCAAGATTCTCATAAGCTTTATTATTTTTTTTATACTTAGCCATACTCCTCACTTAGAATTATTGAATAAAAAACAAATAAACAATTTTCTCTATTTCGGTGCATCTGAATTTAACTTTATATTTACACCGACCAAAAAATTTCATTTAAGAAAAGAACTTTCTAAAAATATCAAAATTTTTCATCAGATATGAACAAAAGGATTCTCTCTCTCATACTTTTATTATTGCTTGGATTCACTTTTATTCTAAATGCGTCATCAAGAGAAGAACTGATTAGCAAGATTAGAAATATACTGAGCAAAGTTCCTGCAGGTACAAATACAAGCATAATGATTTATAATCCGTTAAATCAGGATACTATACTTGTTGAAAATCACACAAAGTCTATGGTTCCTGCTTCGGTTACAAAGTTATTTACAACTGCCACAGCTTTAACAACTATGGGTGGTAATCATTTCTTCAACACAAAACTGCTTACGGATGATCTAAACATTAATGATGGGATTATTAATGGCAATCTTTACATAAAAGGATATGGCAATTCGTTATTCGCCGATAATGACTTGAATGAAATGATTTCCGTTTTAGTTAAACTGGGAATTAAAGAAATAACCGGAGATATAATTGGTGATGATACTTACTTCGATGATATTTACGTACGTGACGACTGGATACCGAATGAGAACGCTAATGTAAAGTTACCTCCGATTTCTGCACTTGTTTTGGATCGGAATCAAACAATAGTTCAACGCAAAGTAAGAAAACGAATCAGAAATTATACGGTGAATGTAAAAAATCCTCCTTTGTTTGCAGCAAATAAATTGAAGGAAAAACTTTCCATTGAAGACATCATAGTTAAGGGTACGGCAAAAAGCGGAACTGCGACTTATGAAACAAAATTAATTGCAGAATCAAAGTCATCACTACGTGATATTATTTCTATCATAAACAAGAATAGCGATAATTTTTTTGCGGAAATATTGTTCAAATCAATTGGTGCAGAAGCAAGCGGAAAGCAGGGTAACTCTTTTTATTCCCAGCAAACAATATTAAACTTCATCGAGTCAAACGGAATTTATAAATACGGGACTTCTGTAGTTGATGGTTCAGGTATTTCAAGATTTGATCAAGTTACTTTAGGTGCAGTAACAGGAATACTCGAAAAAATGTATTTCGATCTCGTTCATTTCGATGATTTTTTTAATTCATTAAGTATTGCCGGTGTCGATGGAACTTTACGAAATCGAATGAAAGGTACCGCAGCAGAAAATAATTTCAGGGGAAAAACAGGTACTCTCAATGGTGTGACTTCAATTTCAGGTTACATCACTACTTCCGGTGGAGATGAATTAATTGTTGGAATTATGTTTGAGTTTTCACGCGGAAGTTGGAATTTTTATCGCAACATTCAGGATGAAATAATTATATTACTTGCTGAGTGGAATGAATAAAAAACCCGAAGGAAAACTCCTAAGGGTTTTTATAAATATCAACAAACTTTTATAACACTATTACTCTTGTGTCGGAGGAACTTGCTGCTGAGGAACAATAGGTGTAGTTGGCAAATTTGTTCTTCCACCTTCCTGAATCACACTTCTTTGATCAGATGATGATTGACCGGGCAGAAAAAATAAATTGATAACAACAGCCAAAACTGCCAAAGCTCCACCAATCCACCATGTAGACTTACTCAAGAAATCAGTAGTTCTTCTGGTACCAAACATAGAACCCATATTCCCTGCACCTCCAAAAGTTCCAGCTAATCCGCCGCCTTTACTTGATTGAAGAAGCACTACAATAACTAAAAGTACTGCTAATATGGTCGCAATTATAATTAATAATGAATACATATCTTTCTCCTTTGATAGTAGCGGGGGAGGGATTCGAACCCCCGACACGTGGATTATGATTCCACTGCTCTAACCTACTGAGCTACCCCGCCTCAATGTTTTTTAAGG
>JALHTS010000344.1 GCA_022865965.1 Ignavibacteriaceae bacterium | reverse complement strand
GGTCCTAAAACCGCACAAAAAATTCTTGATGATCTTGCACTTGGAAGAATGACAATTTCAAAAGAACCTGATAAGCATACAGAATTTAAGTATCGTGAAAAACTCGGACCGCTTTTCTATCTGCTTTATCAGCTTCATAAAAAAAATAAAATGCCAGCTGAAATGGTTCAGATGGTTTACAATTATTATTATGATTTGTTTAAGTTGAACTACGATGATTACAACAAACGCAGCAAGGACTTGGATATTTTCTTAAACATTGTAGAGAATTATAAATCACTCGATACTTTACTTTCCGATATGGCAATTGAACCGATAATTGAAAGCGTTGTGGATATTGAAGGAACAGACAAAGAAGAAGAATATGTTACTCTTTCTACGATACATTCTGCAAAAGGACTTGAGTGGCATACGGTTTTTATAATTCATTGTGTGGAAGGATATTTTCCTTCTTCACGCTCTGCTGAAAGTATTGAACAGTTAGAAGAAGAAAGAAGACTGATGTATGTTGCGTCAACAAGAGCAAAGAATAATCTGTTTGTATCATACCCAATGAATATGTACGATAGAGAAGCAGGAATGACCTTGTCAAGACCATCCAGATTCATTTCAGAAATCTCTTCAGATCTCGCACAGGGGTGGCTGTTAGATGAGGATTTGTAGGGAACGGACTCCCGTCCGTTCCCTATGTTTTATAATTATGAAAAGACATGTTCATTTTTCGAATCGGTCAGGAGACCGATCACTACAGTATTTTTACTGAGCATTTTTACCTCAACAAAACCATCTTCTTCGTTAATCTACTCTCTCCGGCAACGATTGAATAAATATAAACTCCGCTTACTAAATCTTCTCCATCAAAATTAATGGAATAATCTCCTGCCGTTTGATAGCCAAAATTCTGTACAAATACTTTTTGGGCGAGAATGTTTATCACTTCAAAACGTACATCGGATGCAGTGATAATTTTATAATCAATCCTGGTAACAGGATTAAACGGATTTGGATAGTTCTGATAAAGGATGAAGTCAACTATATTATCTTCTTCATTTACATTACCAATATTTATATATTGTTTTCTTCCAAACAAATGAACGTTACCGTCTGAAGAATCTCCCCACACGGTATAATAAACCATACTATTTAACCAATAACCTAATGCACCTATTGTTGAACTCGAATTTGGATAATTAATTTGAATTAGAGTGTCGTCATCCGGGAAATGCCAATTGTCCCACCAATCTGATTTATTTAATCGGATGTAACTGCTGTCATTATTTTCAATGAAATAAGTGTGAGGCAAATATGGGTATGAAATCGGTTTCTGAATAACACCCGGTTTAGTTATCATATCCGGCAAATCACTCTTAAATCCGAAAACATTTCCGTTAAACGGTAAATCAACTAATTTAGAATCTGTTTCATTATCCCAAGTCTCAATAAAAAATAATCTTCTCATATTATCTAAAGTATCTTCATAAACTAAAACAGGATAAAACGGATCGACCTCTTGCCAATCGGGATTAGAACAATCACATTCGTCTAATAGAACTTTTTTTGCATCCCATAGTCCGTTTGTATTTCTGAATCTTGAAACTAATCTCTTAAAACCGGAGTTATCAGTCTCAACAGCAATAATATATAATCCCGCTTCCGGGAAATAACCCTGGTAATTTGGACACATAATTCCAATATAATCCGAATATGTATATTCTAAATCGTCCTGAAAAACTATATACGAATTTGATGTATCATTAAGATAAGTCATATATACAATGTCATCATTTCTTTTGAATAATATTCTTGATGAATCAGGGTAGTACCAATAATCAGCAGGATAAATAATTTTGGGATCAATCTCATCTTCAGAGGAATCTGTTAGGTAAAACATTTCATCCCATGCTCCATTATTATATGGCAGCATTGCAATATCCCAATTGCCATTCCTGTTTGTTTGAAATATAAGATTTTCATTAAAATCAATTGAGGGGTTTAAGTCATTGAAACTTCCTGATGTAATTTGAATTGTATCAGAAAAGATTTGACTGTAAGAATCATAAGAGACAGCATAAATATTAGAATAACTATCCCAATGCAATTCAAAGTAAAGATAAGTTGAATATAAACCCCCAAAAGAGTGATTGATAAAAGGATTACAAGCGTTATAATCACCGCTGGTAATTTGTTTTATTTGAAAATCCTGTGCAGCTATATGAGAAGAGAGAAGGAGTAAAAACAGATACAAAAATTTCTTTTTCATAACCGTCCCTTTAATCTTTGCTAAAATTTAATCAAAATAAATAATAAAAGCGAGATGTTGATTTAGTCTCTAATTTTACTATCATTACTCATTGAAAATGAATCCAACGGTTTCCTTTGTATTAGATTCACTAATAAGTATTTTTTGGTATGTCAATTAAGGATTTTGTGTAAGTTTGTTCAGTTTCTTAATAAGAATTTGAAACAATAATTATATAAGAAATCAATTACTTTCCTAACAATATTTCTCTACCGGAAAAAATATGAATTTATTATTAATAATTATCATAGTTTCGCTTTTGATATTGTATTATATAACTATCGTCGTTTTCAATAAAGGATTAAAGAAAGTATTCATTCCTACAACTTCAGAAGCAATCAACATTAAGGTTAGCATTGTAATTGCAGCCAAAAATGAAGAAAGAAATGTCGAAAATCTCATAACCGCTCTCGATAATCAGGAGTACCCAAAAGAACTTTACGAAGTAATTATTGTTGATGATAATTCCAGAGATTCAACCTTGGCGCGGATAAAATCATTATTATCAGAGCAATCCAATATTAAAGTTATTTCTAATATTGATTCTGAACTTCCACCCAAAAAAGGAGCATTAACTTTAGGAATTGAACAAGCTCAAAATGATTTTATTTTAATAACGGATGCAGATTGTACGCCGCTGCCAGGTTGGATTAAATCATTCGTTAACAAATTCAGAGATGGTCACGATTTCTTAATCGGACTTGCACCATTTAATCAACAAAAAAGTTCTGATATTAGTGCTTTTGTGTGTTTTGAAAATCTGCGAACCACTCTACTTACAATGTCTGCTGCCGGACTCGGTATACCTTTTTCATGTTCCTCAAGAAGTTTCGGATTTAAAAAAGAATCTTTCTATAAGATTGACGGTTATAAAAACACTCTCCAAACTCTTGGCGGCGATGATGATTTGCTCCTTCAGGAAGCTGTAAAAAATAAAATGTCAATCGGAACAGTAACCGATTTACATGGTCTTGTACATTCCAATACGCCTTTTACTTTTAGGGATTATTCCCGGCAAAAGAAAAGACATTTAAAGACTTCACATCATTATTTGCTGAGGAACAAACTACTTGTAGGATACTGGCATTTAATAAACCTTTTCTTCTTATTTTCAATTTTACTTTTACCCTTTTCAATTTATTTCCTGGCTCCGGTCGTTGCCAAACTGTATACTGATTACTCTATTATTAAAAAAAGGCAAGCCCATCTGGCTTATAATTTCACTGACCCTGAAATTCCAATGTTACAATTTCTGTATGAGTTAATGGTTATTTACAACTTCATTAATTCTTTTACACGTCTCAAAAAATGGAGATAAACCATTCTGTTCCGTGGCTTGACAATAGTCATCCCAACTATGAACGATGGAAAAGAGGACGTGATCTGGCAATTGAACGAGGAAAGTTTGTTCAATCTCTCATCGAAAAACATTTTAATCCAACCAACTTAACTATACTTGATCTTGGTTCAGGCGAAGGCGGAACATCATATACTTTATCAAGGAATAATTTTGTGGTCAGTTTAGACTATAGTTTTACAAGACTAAAAAGACATTCGCAAAATTTTGATAAGATTGATCATTACCGC
>JALHTS010000343.1 GCA_022865965.1 Ignavibacteriaceae bacterium | reverse complement strand
CTTTACCATTTTCTTCAAGAACTAAAACCGGTCTGCCTCTGTAAGAACCAGAGGGAATATACTTTTCTTCAGGATACTCCATAGTATATTTTGGTTTGAACATAGTTCTAAATGTAAGGGATAAGCCCTTAATAATTTCGACGAAATAAGCCTTTTCCAGGAAAGTAAGGTCTTTCATTCTTTTTTTTGGCGGTCTTGTAGACTTAGTCATCTAAGCTCCGTTAAAATCTTTTTTTATCATTGAATCAATTGAAATATAAATTACATTATTTTTCATAGCAAGGTAATAGAAATTAAATTCCAAAAACCATAATTAAAACTGCGACCCAGATAATATTTATTAAAGAAAGCGGAAACATAACTTTCCAGCCATAACTCATTAACTGATCATACCTGAACCTTGGAATAGTCCATCTTACCCAGATAAAGAAGAATAATATGAACAACATCTTTACTATAAATGAAGCAATTTGAAGAAGTATTACTAAAGTTTCAGAAAGCCCAAATGTTTCAATAAAAGGTACCTGCCAGCCGCCTAAATACATAGTAACTATAAATGCACTGGCAATAATCATATTAGCATATTCTGCAAGAAAGAATCCTGCAAACTTCATACTGCTGTATTCAGTATGGAAACCACCTACTAACTCAGGTTCGGCTTCAGGCAGATCGAAAGGTAAACGATTTGTTTCTGCAAAGGCAGAAATTAAAAATGTGAAAAATCCTATTGGTTGAATAAATGCATTCCACATTAAACCTGATTGTGATTCTATTATTGCCATTGGTCTTAACGATTCGGCTAAGAGAACTACACCGCCAACAGAAAAGCCCATCGATATTTCGTATGAAATCATTTGTGCAGAAGATCGAATTCCACCAAGCAAAGAATATTTACTGCCTGAGGACCAGCCTGCAAATGTTATTGCATAAACACCAATTGATGTGAGCGCAAGAATGTAAAGCACACCCATATTAACATCCGCCACGACAAGAGCAATTGTGTAACCAAAAATTTCAATTTCAGGTCCGAATGGAATAACGGCATAAGTAGAAAAGGCAACAAACAATGCAACCATTGGAGCAAGTGCGTGAATTTTTTTATTAGCTGCATCGGGAACAATGTCTTCTTTGAGAAGAAGTTTAAGCACGTCGGCGAAAGGCTGTAATAAACCATGCCAGCCAACGCGATTAGGACCCAATCTGTTTTGTGCCCAGGCACTTATCTTTCTTTCAAAGTAAACAAGATAGGCTACGGTTAGAAAAACGAGAATAAGTATTATTACTATCTTAATTAAAGATATGATAACTATTTCTAAGAGTGTCATTTGAAAAATATACTCCGATTAAACTTTAGCAGTTAATTCATTCTTTTTAGTTTTTATAAGAGCACCAAGTTCGCCAATATCGTCATAATTATAATTTTTGAATGCGTCTATTGTATTGCTCAGTTCAGCAAAAATTTCTTCAGCCAATTTATATTTATACTTCTGCCCTAATGCCGAAGATAATCCTGCGAGTATTTTCCATGTTGCCCGAGCATCATATTTTTTACCGTTTGCCCAACTGTCAAACTTAGTTCCGAATTTATCAAGTCTGCTCATTGCCATACCCTCAAGAGCACGATCGGCATTAATAGTTGCAACAGCTTGTCTTATTCTTTGAATTTTTCCATCGAAGTTTACAAAAGTTCCATTCTTTTCAGCATAAGTTGAGGTAGGAAAAACAATATCTGCAAGAGTTGTAGATTTATTAAAGTTTGTTGCATGTACAATAAGCAAATCGAGTTTAGATAAAACATTTTCCAATTCAGAATCATGAGCAACTAAATCATCTTCATTAAGATAGAGAGCTTTAATTTTACCTTCCTTAATTCCTTTAATTATATGCTCGAAACTTTTGCCGTTTTTAGAAGGTGCTATTCCAGCCAACTCTGCTCCAAGAGAGTTTGGAGTAAT
>JALHTS010000342.1 GCA_022865965.1 Ignavibacteriaceae bacterium | reverse complement strand
GACATGCCCGGAATGATGCCAGGAAAGCAAAAGAAATAAACCTAACCTTTAGGATTGCAAAGATTAATAGAGAGTTATTAATACATAGCTTTAATTTATAATTTCTATAAAAGGAAAGCTGGATAAAATGAAAACAGGAATAACATTTAGTTTAATAATTGTTTCTCTGCTTCTTTGCCAGGTCAGCCTTGCCCAGGAACCTTGTTCAGAAAAAAAAGTATCTGTGAATTTGGATGAAATCATTGATGATGTTTATAATATTTTCCAGAGCCAATATCCTTTCGATAATGAGCGCGATAATATGTTACCTGGTTTTGAGACGTGGCAGACAGAGAAAGATTGGCAGAACGCTGTACATGATTATCTCTTTAATTTTCTACAAGAAAGTAATCCGTCTGTTAATTTCATTTCCAAAGGTGGTGATGATTGTGATTATTCCTTTACCTATTCATTCTCGATAATAGCAGTCGATTATGTTGATACCTCTATTAGTGTTGTGAGAACAAAAACGGGTTATCATGCAAGAGCAAAACTTGCAACAAATAATGCTTGTGGGGAAAACAGACAGATTGATATTTATTTCGGAAAGGATCTTGACCTTTTTCAAGCAATTAAAAATATGATAGCACAATTTGGACCTATAGATAGAGTGCTGGATAACTACGAAAAAGAACATCTTTCTCCCCCCCGTGGCCCAAAAATATTATCAACTTTTAAGGATAGAAACTATGTGTCTCCTTTAGAAGATGAGCGAAAAATTGAAATAAATTTAGAAGTTAGAAACTGTAAAAATGAGATTGTATTTGAAAAAAGTCATGGTCATCAGGTAGAATTGCTACATAATACTGACAGGTCAGAGCTTGAAAATAATCGAAAGGCGGGTGCAGCTTTTACAATTAAACCTGGCAATCCACTGATTATTGGTATAGCAAAACCTAAAACAGCATCTATTTTTTATAAACTTAAAAAAGGAATAAAGCCTGAAATTGAAGAAATAGAAATATCAACTTGCGGACGTGATCGTAAAGAGACGAAAACAATAAAAATAAATATTAATGGATTGGATATTCAGGTAAAACCAAAGAAGACCGAAGTACAAAGTTCAGAGAAGACATCTATTGATATTTATTTTAATACAGTCAGCCCAAATGGTAATAAAAGACCTGTTGTTGGCAAACAGTTAACTCTTTCTGTTAAAGGTATCGTTGATGGGTCTGTTTCTCCATCAAAAACAGTTGCAACCGATTCTGAAGGAAAGGCTACACTCCAATATAAAGCAGGAGAGCAAGATAAACAGATTACTATTGTTGCTTCGTATTATCCAAAAGATTATCCCGAAAGCGTACAAGGAAAAGCAGTCGTTAAGGTCTCTCCATCAAAATCTGATGCCATCCTTACAATGACCAGCAGGCATTTAAATGAAATGACTTTAGACAGGGACGAAACTATTGGTAATGATCACTACATAAGAAAAAGTAATTATCAATATGACAGGAAAGGAACAATCACACTACAACTAAAGAAACATTCTGTGATCGACCAGCCTATGCTTCCTGAACTCTGGGTTTATTATATGAGTGAATCCAGAGGTTTTGACAACTGGGATATTAAGTACTTTGATCATCGTGATGAATTAAGGGAGAGTAAAAGCGGGGGGTTTAATCAGAAAATACGAGAGGATGCCCAGATATCAGATGTTAAACTCAGAACACCGGATGTACCGATGATGGTTATAGTTGCTTACGACAAGAAATCAAAAAAGGCAAAACGCGTAATGGTTCAGGCAAGTTTCGATATCGGTTATAAAATGAGCATACAGAAATCTACCGAAACGGAATCATGGCTCGGCGAAAAAACAGAAACCAATAGTAATGATGAATCGAGAACTAAAAATGATTCATACTTTTTCCAAGTTGCCGGAGAACCAGTGAAGGATCCTGCAATCAACAAAGAATTTCCATCGGGTTGCCTTGTAAGTGGTGGCGATGGAAAAACTACATTTACAGGATTCGGTAAGACAGAAGAAATTAAACCGGTTAAAAACAACAAGTACTATGATGAAGAACGGGATCTAAAAACATTTGAATGGTCTTTGATAGTTAATGAAAAAAAGTGAAAGCATCCAATAATAATATCGTGAGACATTTGAAAAGGCAAATTGTTTAACAATATGGGGACTGGCTGTTTTGTTGAGACGAAGAAAATAATTTTACTCAAATAACGACAAATGACACTAAATATAAAATTAAGAAAGGAGCCCCGGCTCCTTTTTTTAATAAGTTAACTTTAAAAAACAGCAAGTAATGTAAATGCT
>JALHTS010000341.1 GCA_022865965.1 Ignavibacteriaceae bacterium | reverse complement strand
GTTTGAATTATTATTAAATAAATCATAAAAAGCTGCTTAGCTGAAGTATAGGAAAACGGCGCATAAAATTTATATCTGGCTCTGTACTTTTTTAATTTCATTTAAACCATCTTTTTAGTCTCAATAAAACTCTGTCCTGAGCCTGTCGAAGGATCAACTTCTCTTATTTACTAAAAATAAATTCCGGATTCTGGTTGCTTGATACTGGATTCCGGATTTATTAAATGAAATTTATTCACTTCACCTTTTTTCTAGTTCTTCTATCCGTCTTGTCAAATCATCTATAATTTTCTGCTGTTCCTGTACAGCTTTTACCAATGGAACAACAAACTCTGCGTAGCGAAGACCATAAAAATCATTTTCATTTTTCGGTGCATCAACTCCGCTGAAATCATATCCTAAGTCCTTTGCAGCTTTCTCTACTTCCTGCGCTACAAATCCTGTATATAGTATTTGTGATTTTTCATTACGTGATTTTATATCTGTTTCTGATGATTCAAAAACAATATTTCCATTCTCATCTCTTCTCTTATTTTCCTGTAAATCTGAAGCAAGTTTATTAACATCCAAATTGAAAGTAACAGGACGAAGCTTCATAATAAAATCCAGTCCTTTAACATTTTCCTGAATAGATGTTTTATAACGCCCGTCAGATAAGTTTGACCACGCGGCATAACCGCCAATACTAGTAACAGAGCTGTTGCCAATTCGTACCTCATTCGAAGCAGTAGGTCGTGCTTGAAAACCTAAACCCATAACATTGGTATAACCGGGAGCAGTGGGATTAGCACCACTACCAAGAAATGTACTGTATGATGACTTATAATCACCTCCTGCAATATATCCAACCGCTGTGTTACTATGTTCTGTGGTGTTGTAAAAAAGCGCATGTGTTCCGTTGGCGGTATTGCCGTGTCCTGTATTGTTGTAATAAAGCGCCATATTTCCGTTTGCGGTATTGTAGAATCCTTCGGTGTTGGAACAAAGCGCTGTATTTCCGTTGGCGGTATTGTAGTTTCCGGTAGTGTTGGAATCAAGCGCTCTATATCCGTTGGCGGTATTGTATAATCCTGTGGTGTTGGAATAAAGCGCACGATAACCAAAAGCAGAATTAGTTGAAACACTACCTGTACCTCTTCCAACAGTAATTCCGTTTATCAAAGCATCACTTCCGGTAAGATCTAGTTTAGCTGCAGGAGTGGTTGTACCTATTCCAATGTTTTCTTCCTCTGTCTGATAAATAGCTGAATTACCCAAAGTAGTTGTTCCTGTAAAAAGAGGAATATAATTAGCGGTCCCGCTTCCGCCAATAGTTCCACTTCCGACACCAACAGCATTTATGGTTAGATTATTTCCGCTTGGTACAATTGAAATATTCGATCCGGCTACCAGCGTTACAGAATCTTTTAATGTGTTTACACTTTTTACTATTTGATTACTTCCAATTTTAGAACTTGTAACTGCTCCGTTTTGTAATTTATCTGTTGATATTGTATTGTCCAGAACATTCATAGATGTGAAGGAGTAGGGGGAAGGGGTAAGCATTGTTCTTGGTGTAAGTTCTGTTCCTGTTCCCATAGTAATTCCAAGAAAGTGAATTCTATCAAACGGTACAGTCGTAATCGGTGTTAAACTACCGAGTTGTACGCTGAATAAACCATCCTTTATTGCAACAGGCTGAATTTCTGTCCACAATGCTGTACCTGCGGTTGGTTCATTGTAAATCTTAAAGGTCATTGCGTAATCATTATCCGCAACTATATTACCGGAAGCATCTTTCAATACACCCTGGTAATTAATTTCTTTCGGTATTGCCTGACCGAAAATCTCTATAGTTATAAAAGCAATAAGGGCAAGTAAGAATAATGTCTTTTTCATTTTATTTTTTCTCCTAATGTGTTTTTATTTCAATTATTTATAATTAAAAATTTCTTAGACTAATTTTGCTCCTCAATAGCCATCCAAAAGGTATCTCTGGTAAAATTACATCGTCATTTAATCATTAACATTTTTTTTGTGCTTACATAAACTTGTCCTGAGCCTGACGAAGGATTTCCTGCAGTCATTCTATATATGTAAACACCGCTTGCAAATCCTGCTGCGTTAAATTCCTTCTGATACCATCCTGCATCCATTTCTTCATTGACAATGGTGATTACTTCACTGCCGAGAATATCGTATATTTTTATCAGTACATTACTTCTTTTCGGAACTCCGAATTTAATTATTGTAGATGGATTGAATGGATTCGGATAATTCTGTTCCAGCTTAAAAACAGTAGGTATAATGTCTTCTTCATTTTCAACAGAAGTAATTACATCGTGAAGATAGACATACCAGAAACCGGAGTATTGCTGGTTTGCTGTACTAACGGATTTACCTGTAAATGCTTCACCCACTGTGCCGTCTAGAATGAAACTTTCATTTGATGATTTTTCTCCTCCGCCTCCAATAACACTATACGGTATTTGATTCTGAGCAAATGTTATTTGTGTTGAAAGAAGAAAGAATGAAAAACACACAATTGACCATAACAGTTTTTTCATTATGCTCTCCTTAGAAATATTATTTAATGATAGGTAAATAGTATGAAATGTCTTAACGAAGAATGATATTTGAATTAACCCCGGCATAACTGAAACTCTCCCTGCACTTAAAAGAGATGAACTAAATTCAACTATACACTGGGAGAAGCGCTTAGATAAAACAGCAATATAGATCAGCTTGTAAGTGTTTCTCTCAGAGAGAAATAAATTCCTTTATGAATAAAGACAAATGGTGCTTAAATGTCAAGTTTAGTTGCCAAAGCACAAATAAATAAAGCCACAGAAATGAAATATGGGATTGAGAAGTGTGTAGGCGCTCAGGGATTCTTCCAAGGGAATGCCTTCGGCAGAACCCCGGACCTCTGACCTAGTTGAAGTCTTATGAATAAAGCTTCAATAAATAATTAGTGTGATTATAAAAAAAATCCTTCAGTAAGAAGGATTTAATTTTGTGGGCGCTCAGGGATTCGAACCCCGGACCCTCTGCTTGTAAGGCAGATGCTCTAAACCAACTGAGCTAAGCGCCCAAAATTTTTAAGAACAATTTGTTTAAAATTTTGTGGACAAATATGTGGTTTTTCTAAAATAAAACCAAACATATCTTAAACCTCTTGAGCGGGCGACGGGACTTGAACCCCTGCCTTGCTGGCAGGCAGGCGCGACATCCAGCTTGGAAATATTTTTATCATACTTAATTAAATATACAATAATAACTTAGTTCTTTTCAAGCAACAAAAGCGCAACAAAAAAGTTATTAATCAGACCCTGCTTTAATAAAAAAGCAGGGGGAAGGGAAGTATAAAATATAATTTTGTTATTTAAGTAACACCATCTTCTTAGTTTCAATAAAAGAACCAGCTTGTATTCTGTAGAAATAAACTCCACTTGGTAGATTTGCTGCATTCCAGTTTAACTCATAAGTTCCTACGGATTTTTCTTCATTAACTAATGTTGCAACTTCACTTCCCAATACATCATAAATTTTTAGAGTAACAAAACTCATTTCAGGAATTTGATATTCAATCGTTGTAGTAGGGTTAAATGGATTGGGGTAGTTCTGTTCTAAGCTGAATGTTAAAGGAACCTGTATCTCATCTTCTATTCCGGTTACAATTACTTGTGCTGAATCTTTCCAGCATGGCCAGCCTTCTACACTAACCAGAAAATTAAAGTTGAATTGTCCAGGGAAAGTTGAATCTACACGCACATAAAAATTACCTGAGCTAACAATAGAGCCTGGTAATATATCCGGCAAAGACTGAGAAGAGGATATACTAGTAATCCAGAGATCATCACTCGATAATTGAACTCTAGAGTAGAGAATAGTAAAAGTATTTCCTTCGTTCTTAAGAAACAGTTTTACATAATAAGCCTTAACAAATGAATTGTATGTTATATAAATACTGTCAACTATAACTGGCCCTGCTGTAGTAAAACTACTAACATTTGATAAAGTAAATGATTCAGATGTGATTAAATCTTTGGCTGTTATATCTAGTTTAAAAATATTTTCCTGAATTGGGGTGTCCCACACACCAGTCCAAGTTTCTGATTGAGGATCTCCTGAAGGATTTAATAACACTGAATCAATAAGGGATCCCTGTAAATCTTTTATGTAAGTAACTATAGAGACAGGATGTGAATTTGGATTTTCTAACTGAGCATTTAGAACAATAGAATCAGTGTCGGGTATATAATATGATTTGTCAGTAATTACATTGTGCCCATAAACTAAATTGTTCATCCATCCACGAGCCTCTTCTACAACTGTATCATATCCATTAGCTATGTCATCGGGATTTAACCATACAGGAAAATCTATGGGAGATTCCTTTTTATTTAGATAAACACCTGGATCTCCTAAATGATACATATCTCCATATGAATACCTAATAGTCCAGCCTGCAAAACTCTCGATCCCCTCATTAAATCCAAGATTTGCTGCTGTTGCCCTACCAAAAGTTCTTAATGT
>JALHTS010000340.1 GCA_022865965.1 Ignavibacteriaceae bacterium | reverse complement strand
GACATGCCCGGAATGATGCCAGGAAAGCAAAAGAAATAAACCTAACCTTTAGGATTGCAAAGATTAATAGAGAGTTATTAATACATAGCTTTAATTTATAATTTCTATAAAAGGAAAGCTGGATAAAATGAAAACAGGAATTATACTCTTAGTGATTTTTGTAGCGCTATTTATTGTTGAGGATGCAATTTCTCAGCAAATAACATACAGTGGTACTGTAGAATATAAACATACGAGGACTAAAACAGCCAATGGAAGTGGTAGCGATGGCATTAATTGGAATGTAAAGGTTCACGAGAAATATATAGTTGAAGGTACCTTCTATGTGACTTTTACAGGAGGTGTTTCTTCTTCGGGGGTAGCCTTGTTTCAATTTACAGGTATTAATGAAAAAATAAGTTTTATAAATACAGTTAATAATGAAGCAAAAGAAGAGAGAATACGTCAGGCTTGTTATGATGGTAAGTTGCGTTTTACACATTCTGTTTCCCCGGGTAATTCCCGAATACATAATCTATCCCTTGAATCAGAACGATTAGAACCTACTAAGCCATGTGTTACAGGTGGCTTTTTAGGTATACAATGTCCACCCTCTGATAATAAACAAGGCAGTTGTAAGTATTCAATTATGCTAATGGGAAACATTAAGGCGAATGTAACTTCTGCTTTATATACTGAAGAAACATTCCCCTGTAATGAAGCAAATAATAAACCTGCCAATTTATTTACAAACACTGTAAAAATGGATTTTCCTATAGTAATTAATTTAGAGAAAGATTTTAATATTACAGATGCAATTCTGGAAGGAAATTCTATTATAACCGACATCCATCATACAAAGTGCAACGCTTGTCTTGGCTCAACCCCAACTATAATGGTGCGGGGAGATTTAAAATGTGCATACGATGAAAACGTTACCGTATCATGGAAACTAAATAAGTGGTGTGAGGCTTTAGATCAAGTAGGTA
Organism: Ignavibacteriaceae bacterium; assembly: GCA_022865965.1. Classification (GTDB taxonomy): domain Bacteria; phylum Bacteroidota; class Ignavibacteria; order Ignavibacteriales; family Ignavibacteriaceae; genus JAGXRK01. Next base: position 1,000 of record JALHTS010000340.1, on the reverse strand, counting down.
AAGAACTTGATAAAAAAGATATTTCAGATCATACAAAAAATAGAATAAAAAAAGTACTAGCAGGACTTAAAAACCCTGAAATCGATCCTTATGTTATGTTAAGTTGGGAGCTAATTTCAATGGTTAAAACTAGTGAACAAGCACAAAATCGTATTTATAATAAAGAAAAAGGTTTTATGGATAATTTACGAGAAATTTTAATTAAGGACTGTGAAAGGCAAAAAAAAGATTTAGATGCATTAGTGTACAATATAATCAATGTAGATACTAAAATTAATAAAATCATACATAGATTTCAGAGTCAATATTTATCGGAACATATTTTAACTCCTGGACAAGTTGTCCTCAAGGATTGGGTTGTCGATCAACAACAAAACCCAAATAGTATTTACAGCTGCTATGCTGGTAAATAGCGGAGACTTTCTTCTGGTGTATTATTTGGAAAATTATAAAGCCGCTTTTTATGTACATACGGAACCGGAGGCTATTTATGATGTATCAGCTATTAAGGGTGATATTTTGGTGGAGAGTGCGATAGGAACTAATAAAATGGTGGTAAAAGAGGGATTAACCGTTACTTCATGGCCTGACGGATCTCCATTTATTGATATCTATATTAGTGCAAAATAGCGGTAACAAAAGATGTATGATAAGGACTATATAATAAAGCCGTTATAACTTCTTTGGCAGAGTTTGAAAATCTATTCTACAATGAAGTGGTTCGTGGACAAAAATCAGCAATTACAAAATGTGATAAAAAAAAACATTTGACTGGTCTTTGATCATTAATGAAAAAAAGTGAAAGCATCCAATAATAATATTGTGAGACATTTGAAAAGGCAAATTGTTCAACAATATAGGGACTGGCTGTTTTGTTGAGACGAAGAAAATAATTTTACTCAAATAACGACAAATGACACTAAATATAAAATTAAGAAAGGAGCCCCGGCTCCTTTTTTTAATAAGTTAACTTTAAAAAACAGCAAGTAATGTAAATGCT
>JALHTS010000339.1 GCA_022865965.1 Ignavibacteriaceae bacterium | reverse complement strand
CAAGTGCAGAATTCATTTTTATTGAAGGCGAAAGTTTAATCGAAATAGTTGCACAGGATCAAAAAAATGGATTCATAATTCTTCGTTCGAAAGGCACCTCCGGCAAGGTAGAAATTTCTATTAAATCTCAATTCTCACTATTCCCTAACCTAATAAGGTTTGAAATCTTAACTTTAACTGGATAAGGCTAAATTATTATAGTGCAATAAATTAAAATATTTTTTATTTTGAATACGAAAAAATAAAACTCCGAGGAATTATGCGAACTTTATTAATAATTACCGCAACTTTCATATTACAGGTCAGCCCAATTTTTGCTCAAGGGTCTGCTGGTGCATCTGCAAAATATGAATACAGATATTTAATTGATATGCCAACCGCAGGAATTCTTGACAAAGGAAATGTAGGCATAACGACAGATATTCTGCCTTTAGGAGTATTAGTGGCAAAAATAGAAGTTGGAGTATTCGATAATGTAAGTTTTGGAATTTCTTATGGTGGAGCAAATATTATCGGCACAGGATCTCCTGAATGGTATAAGTGGCCAGGTGTCAACTTTCGAGTAAGGTTAATTAATGAAACAACTTTAATGCCTGCAATTGCTCTTGGATTTGATTCACAAGGTAAAGGTGAATACTTCGAGGAGTTTGGAAGATATGCGATTAAATCACCCGGATTTTTTGCCGCATCAAGTAAGAATTTTGAGTTGCTGGGTTACTTAAGTTTTCATGGAGTAATTAATTATTCCATTGAAAACAAAGATGGTGATGGTTTTATAAATCTTATAGTTGGTGTTGAAAAAACATTAGGTCCAAATTTTTCAGTTCTGGGAGAATATGATCTCGGTTTTAACGATAATTCATCCGATCTTTTTGGTAAAGGAACAGGTTATTTAAATGTTGCTGTAAAATGGGGTGTGGGAAATGGGTTCACTATTGGATTGGAATTGAGAGATATTTTAACGAATAAACAATGGAATCCTTCCGCCGCGGATAGAGCATTAACCATGGAGTTCATTCAAAGTATATTTTAATTTTTCTTTTGTGCATTTAAGTGGACACTAAAGTTTAAATTATTATACAAAAAAAGGGTTTTTATCTCTATTCTTCCACTTTCCGATATGTTTTTCCGACTTTAATTAGGCTTGATTTTTGACCATTTTTAAGCAGTTAAAAAAAGGATGGATGAGATGAAAAAAATATTAACCTTCTCGATGATAATTTTTCCTGCTTTATTTCTTCTAACAGGATGCTATACTAAAGTCGTTACTAATGAATGGAGCGGCTATAGCGATGAACCATATTATGAAGATTATGTAGAAAATGATACTTCAGAATATTACGAAGAAAGCAGTGAGTATTACGACGATTATGAAGATACTGAATCGTACACTGACAATGATGAATATGATAATGACAATTATAATTATGATTATCCAACGTATCGCAAATATTACTGGAACTATTATCCTTCTGTTACAATAGGATTGAACTACGGATACAGTTGGTATTATTATGATCCTTTCTATTGGGACTATTACTGCTACTACCCTGTCTGGTATTACAGACCTATTCTTTTTTACCCTGTTTATTACTATCCGGTTTATTATTCCGGTTTGTATTATCCTTACTATGGTTCCTGGAATTATACCACCTATAAATACAGAACTGATGATATTTACGCTGTCAGAAATAGTTCAGGTTTAAGAAATAGTGGTCTTAGAGATAGAGATCTTCTGGTTACTAAAGACCGTTCCGAATCCGATCTTTTACGCAGTGAGCTTAAACAAAGAGAAAGAACTTCTTTAGCAAATATTGATCGTAATGTAACCGAAAAAAGAACTGATGTTTTACGAGATAGAAATATACTCGATACCAGAAAAAGCACAAGAACTGACGAAAGAACCAAAACTCTCGATAGTAGAAAAGATCAGGAAAGGAAAAATGTTCAAACTGATAGAGACAAACAAAAAAGAGTTACTACAGATCGAAAAGTTAGAAAAGATCCCAGAGATCAGCAGCGTGAAGAAAATGTTAAAGGACGAAGAGAAAGCAAAGAGAACAAGAATCCTGTAATCAGAAGAAATGATAATACTAAGAGAAACAGTGATGTAAATACAAGGAAAGAGAATAATAATCCGCCGAGAATTGAAAGAAGACCAAATACGGATTCTAATCGAAAACCGAATGTTAATACTCAACCAAGAGGAAATAATCAGCCTAACAGAACTGTAAGCCCTCCAAGGAGCAATAGACCAAGTAGTCCGCCACGCTCTTCTCCCCCGCCATCAAGAAACAGTGGTGGAAGTGGCAGCAGTGGATCTCGTGACAGAGACTCCAGGACAAGGTAGGTAAATAGTGAAAACATTATTAAAAATATTGGTGATTACTTTTGTTCTTTTTGGTTTAGAAGGTTGTTATACAATACTCTGGACACCAGATAAAAAAATAACTGACGATTACAACTCATCATCTTATTATTATGGTTATGCCACTGATTTTTATGATATCCCATGGTGGATTACTGTTCCTATAATTGTTGACTATCCATATAATCCAACTTCAGGCAGTATCTCCATAACCAAGGATAGAGATAATTCAAGAGACGGCGATACAAAAGATATTAGAAATAATGACGGTGGAAGAACTACAGGCGGAAGAATCCCCGAAATCTTAAATACACCACCGCCAACAATAAGTACCGGTGATTCTAATAATACATCTACTAGTTCTAACAGTAATACCGGAAGTTCCGGAAGTGTATCCAGAACGGAATCATCCAGCAGCAGT
>JALHTS010000338.1 GCA_022865965.1 Ignavibacteriaceae bacterium | reverse complement strand
TAAAGACACAGCAATTTTCCTTTCAAAATATGTTTGTTAACAGGATCTCCTTTAATTGAGATCAGGAATTTTTATATCATTCTTTGCGGTTTCTGATTTATTCACCCGCAAAAGATATTTCATCAAACTGTTTGATGATTATTATAGTATGATATAAAGTAATTTAGGATTGTTCAATCGACCAAATGGATGAAAAAGGAACTACATCCTTTAGGTGGGTTTGTTCGATACCTATCCGGGTTGTGAACTATTTGCAGATAAAAAAATTCAGAAAGTAATAATTATTCATTGCTTTCTTATTTCTTTTAATTCAAATTCGATGGTTCCATATCCTAAAATATCCCTAAGAACTCCCATCAGTCCACCGCCTTCAATTACTATTTTTGCTTTTATTAACCCAATCCCTTCAGCATACCATTCAGTTACTCTATTTTTAGAATCGGAAGAACCCACCACAATAGTTTCCAATTTTATAGCTTCAAATCTTCCGGCTTTAGTCATAATAAATTCTTTATCAAAAGCCTTTCCTGTAACCGTAACTTTATTCGCTTCACCGTCTGAATATTCGTCTCCTTCCCATTTCCATTCCATATCAGGTAACAAAGGGAGAGGGAATCGTAGCAACGGTTTTCCATATGTAAAGGTTGTTTCTTTTTTAATGAATAGAAATATTTTTAAGAACTGATATGTTTCTTTTACAAACACGCCGTCTTCTTTTATCAGCAAAGCCTGTCTATACTTAAATTTATCAGCTTCACTTGAACAGATGGTGAATTCACCTTCCTGAAAATATTTTGTCATACTTTCACCAAATGATGACTCATAAACTAATGTCAGATCATTATTAATGGGGAAATATGATTTTGAACTTAAAACGATTTCCTCTTTGTCGGATTGACCATAGCCCAATGCTACAAATAAAAGGATTATCCGAGTGATATAAATAAAATTGTTTTTCATGTTATTCTTCTTTCCTCGTAAAAATTCTTTGTAATACTTAGAACTATTCTTCTTCCGAATACCAAAGGGAAACCAAGTTAGAGTCTAATCTTGTTTCCTAATCACTTTGTTGATCTTTTTATTACAAAGTAATGATATAGGTTAATGAGTAGCGAATCAATCGAGCGAAAGGATGAAAAAAGAACTACATCTATTAGGTGAGAAAAAATAAAGACAGGATTATATTTTACTATTTTGGACAGCATCAAGAAAATTATTTCTAAAATCCAACAACATCACCAACTCCGCTTCGAAGAGCCATCCAGAGAAACTGGAGAAAATAGTCTGTCGGATTTCGTTTGTAATTTATTTCACCAATCTTCATTAAGCCTTTTTCATCCGGCAAATTGGTTGTTCGGATAATAAACATATCACCAATATAATTGGAGATATGATCTAAAAGTCCTAAATCAAATCCAGTGTTTTTATTGAAAATAGTGAGTGCCAGATCATTATAGGCAACTCGCAAATTACCGCTTGCAGAGCCTGAATTAACATTGATATCATAATTTGCAGATTGAATGACTCCTGATTCAATATGCCGATTTTCAACCGGTTCAATAAATACATTTAGCTTAGCCACATCCATTTTGCTAAGTGAACCTGAGTATTGTAAAGAAAATTCTTTTGATGTAAGGGGAATTGCCATAAACACTTTCATCTCGGCGGAATTCATAAAAAGTCCATTCCCACGAATAATAGTAGTTTCGGGTTGAGCTGTATGATTAGCAAATCTACTTACTGAAATGTTGAATTTATCGAATGTAATCACCCCTGGTATAGTATTAACAGCAAATCTTTCAGAATATTTCAACCGTCCATTTGTGATTTCAAAACTGTCTATGTTAATTATTTCCTTCATCGAAGGCAGTACTTCATTCGGCATATGTGGATATGGGGCGTTCTCGTCATTAGGCTTATCCTTGTTCAACAGAATATCGGTAAACACATCCTGCATATAAATTTTTCTGGCAGTGTATGTATTCCCCTGAAGCAGGGACTCAAAATCAAAACCTATTATTTTAATTTGAGATATATCAAACTGAAGCCTGGTTTGCCTGAATTGACTTTTTGCGAAGAATTGCTCATCGTTAATTAAAGAATGGTATTTAATTGAATCAGTTGCCATTTCAGAATCAGGTACCGATATATGCAGCATCCCAAGGCTAAGTTCATTCTGTAACTTATGAAAACTGAATACAATATTTTGTGCATCTATTACTGAGCTTAAAAGTGTCTTGGAATTAAAATTATTTTGTGTAAGAATACTCATCCAACTTATTCCACTAATTGAAACTGAATCAACGTTGCAAGAAAAAGTTGAGTCTTTTGTTTTAAGTGTTACAGAATCACATTCCAAAAGATTCTGCCACACACTATAATGGATGTCACCAATCTGTAATGAATATTCTGGATAAGCTTCCGTAAAGGCGTTTGAAATTTTGTTTTTTACAAAGGCGTTAATAAAAGGGTCCGGAAAGAAAACGAAGATTATTACACTAACGAGAAATATTGCGCCAACAATAAAACTTACAGTTTTCACAAATTTTCGTGGTGATATATTTCTCCAATCAGACCATTCATTTCTATTGTGTGTTGTTTTTATCATCCTTTTTTCTTCTTGCTGGATATGGGAACAGATAGTTCATCAGATTTTTCTGATCCGAGCAAAACAGCAATCCATTTTGTGCTTTCATTATTTTCAAATGCAAACTTCAATGTCATAGTTAGCGGAACAGAAAGAATTGCACCTACCAATCCAAGCAAGGCACCCCAAAAAATAAGAGAAAGAAAAACAACCAACGTAGAGAGCCCAAATTTTCTGCCCATCAAACGAGGTTCAATAACATTACCTATTATAAAGTTAACAACAATATATCCCACCGTAACCAGCACAGCACTACCAATTCCAAACTGTATGAACGACAAGATCAACGCTGGGATAGCAGCTACAATAGATCCTATATTAGGAATATAATTAAGCAGAAAGGCTATAAACCCCCATAGTATTGGATAATCTACATCAAGAATGTATAACCAAAACGCTATCAAAACACCTGTAGCCAAACTTATAAGAGTTTTAATAACCATATAACGTTTCATATCATTAACGAACTCTGTGAACTTAGGGAATTTTTGTTTTGGATCACCAAGTACTGCACGAAGCTTTATAGGAAAGCTTGATACTTCAAGCATGATAAAGGTTACAATAAGTAGGATAAGAGCAAGATCGGAAAGCACAGAACTCAGTCCAGATAGCAAGTTGGCAGTAAGCTTTAGCAGTACTTCCGGTTTAACATAATCTAGTAATAATTTTTGAGTTCCTGAAAAACCCTTGCTTCTTAAATATGCGCTAAGTTCCAGGACTTGTTCCCGAATACTTGACTGAAATAAAGGCAACTGATCTAAAAAGTTGCTAAAGGATGAGCCAATCTGTGCGCCAATCAGAATTATAATAATTACCATCCCTGCCATAACGATTAACACTGCAACTACGGATGGAATGTGTTTTTCTTTTAACCAGAGCAGCGGTGGAATTCCAAGTGAGGCAAGAAAAACAGACACAAGAAATAATACCACAACTGATTGGGCAAGATAAATCCCTGAGATTATTATCACTAGTGCTGCCGCGCCGACAATAATGCGAAATCCGGGAAAAGAATTAATTTTCTCAGTCATAAAATTATTTGATTATATTTTTTTTAGTTTTAAATCAGATATCATAGCAACTGCCGAAACAAAATAAAAAATCACAAACCAAACGAGATATTCTTTGGCAAATAAATATCCAAGTAAAGCAATTGTAGAGACTGCTGAAGCAGCTAATACTGTTGGAATACCAGTGAAGCCCTTTTGTTTATATGCCGTAAAATATGCCAATCTTATTGATGCTGCTCCAATGTTTAAAAATCCGGCAATGAGCATAGCAATACCATTTATCCCAACAAACCAGCCAAATACAACCGAGGCAGAAACTGCCATAAAATCTGTAAAACTGTCCAGATAAACACCCAGCACGCCACCTCCAATTGCTCTTGCTAACTTCCCATCAAAATAATCTAAGAGGAATTGCGTTAGGATAAGAAAGTATGCAATTACTAAAAACCCTTTGAAGGAAAAATAAACTGAAAATGAAACGCATAATAAACCAACAAGAGTAAGTATGTCCGGAAATCTAAGAGTACGAAGTTGATTAAATAACATTGTTATTTTTCCTTACAATTCATTGAGAATTTAAACTTTGTCCTCAATTATGATTACTACTTGTTATAAAAATATTTTGACACTAAACGTTTTCAAACTGCGCGACGTCCCCGGATGAAATTAACTAAGATCATTATTATTGCAATGACCAAAAGAATGTGAATAACGCCACCCATAGTGTACGATGAGACTAGTCCAAGTAGCCATAAGACGACAAGAACAACTGCGATTGTATATAACATAGTAAGTAGCCTTTCAATTAAGTATTTCTTCGTTTAGATTCTATGTTAAGGTAAGAACATAAGTATGATAGTTCAATCGAGCGAAAGGATGAAAAAGGAGTTAGTCCTATTGGTTGAGAATAAATAGTCTTTTGTAGATAATTTTTAGGCAACATAGAATTCAATTGTTTCTGCAAAAGTATTCCTTAGCTCCTGGGGTAAAGCAATTCTGTTGGATTTTAAAATAATAAAGGGTGTCCGTAGACACCCTTAAATGAAATTAAGAACAACTTACTTAATTCGTTTGAACTCAATTCGTCGATTCAATCTTCTGTTATCCTCTGTATCATTTGGAACTCGAGGATGTTCTTCGCCATAACCAACCGAAGTTATTCTTTCAAAAGGAATGCCTTTTGCAACAAGCCATGCTTTAACAGCATCAGCTCTTCTCTGAGATAATTTTTGGTTGTATGCATTGCTGCCGACGTTATCGGTATGACCGCTTATTTCAACTATAATATCAGAGTGTATCTGTAATGTCTTAAGAGCACCCATCAGAACTTTATCCGATTCAGGGGTAATATCAGATTTATCGAATGCAAATGTAATACCTTCAAGAACAATAGGAACATCTATCTTTATTACATCATCTTTAGGATCAAGCGGATCGGTTCCACGTTTAACTTCAACACCATCACCAACTGAACCACCATCGGTATCGACTTTCAGAGGATCGGTTTTGTAAGTCATTACTTCTTTATCATCATTTAAACCATCACCATCGGTATCAGCTTTTAAAGGATCAGTTTTGTATTTCAATACTTCATTACCGTCGCTTAAGCCATCACCATCGGTATCAACTTGTAATGGATCGGTTTTATATTTCAATACTTCGTCACCATCGTTTAAACCGTCTTTATCAGAATCAGCTACTAATGGATCAGTTTTATATGTAAGAACTTCTTCGCCGTCTTTCAAGCCATCACTGTCGGTATCAGCTATATTAGGATCGGTTTTGTACTTCAATACTTCCTCACCATCTTTCAGACCATCACCATCAGTATCCGCTTTCAGCGGGTTGGTAATATATGTAAGGACTTCCTCACCATCTTTTAAACCATCTCCATCGGTATCTGGATTTTCTGGATCTGTACCGAATTTCTCTTCATCACATTTCCCAAGTCCG